>JBBQAT010000160.1:0-9408 GCA_038316625.1 Burkholderiales bacterium | reverse complement strand
TTTCGGCGTTGGCGATGTTGCGCTCCACCACCCGCTTCAATGCGTGTTGCGTAAACTCGAATTCGCCCGCGGCGAGTTGCGCGCGCAGGGTGGCAAGCGGTTTCATTCGTCCTCCTCCGCGCTGCCCATGCGGTATTTGATTTCAAAGTTGAGGAAGAAATCCTGCTGCTCTTTGGAGAGTCCCAATTCATGCCCCAGCACCTGATCTATCTCGTCAAGAATATCCTTTGACATCCTTGGATAGAACTCCTCATATACGACATGCCCAGTAGATTTCGAGGTCTTTTCTTTCGTCGCCTTATTGGTTCGGTAACTCTTCATCAACTGATCTGACAATTCGATTAGCTTTTGCTTACCGCTGGCAGATAGTTTTTTTGGGGAAATTGGGAATGCGCGGAGATCTGATGGGTTCAAATCCCGACCATTCGTCGTCAGCATGAAGTGCCAATAGAAAAGGGTGCTACTGAGCAAACTAACCGCTATGTCACGATCCGCCCTCGAAGAAAAATAAAGGTAACTCTCGCGGCTCGAAACAGAAGGGACGTCGTTTAGCAAAAACTGAGGTTGAAAAGTCGTGAAAATCTTCCAATATCTGCCTCCGCCAATTCGGTAAAAAATCTTGTGTTCAGAAGTGCGTACAAACGCCTCGGCTAGCGTTCCAAGTTTGGACATCACGCCGGGTATCGCTTTGGCTTCGATCTCTGCGGATATCTTGGGAATCGCGTAGCCCCTGATGCGGCTACCCGCAGGGAGGTACACTGTTGTTTCGAACAATGAGGGTCGGAATTCGGCGGGCCATTTTCTCAACGGCGTTGTAAATGTGCCGATACGCTGCGCCGATGACTTTCGGCTGATTGCGATTGTGAGCAATACCTCTGCCCCACTAAAGAGCTTTGCTGGTCTTTCTGCGTAGTTGCTTAACCAACTCGCGGATGACTGGTTATCGATTACGTCCTGTACATCGCTCATCCGCTGAGTACAAACAAGACTAACAGGGACGATCATCCCAAAATGAGACGATGTTGACAGCATTTCAAACGACCTCTCGATACAAAACGCCCAGAGGTTGCCGCATGCAGCGGTTTTGATTTGGCCAATCGAATACTCATTTCTGACTTTGCTGTATTCAATGTAAGGCGGATTCCCGATCACCACATCGAACCCACCCTCGCGCATCACGCCGTAGAACTCGGCGAACCAGTGAAATGGCTGGTGGCTTTCGCGCCAAGTCGTAAAGTCAATTGCGTTATCCGGATCGATACCGTACTCGTGGGCGAGATAACGATCCAGTTCCATGCTTAGGCCGTTGAGCTTGTCGCGCAACTTGCGCTTGTCGTCGGCCGTGACCTTGCCGCCGTGGACGGTTTGCTGTTCGCGGAAAAAATCGAACGCATCGGCCAGATCGGCGGTGCTGGCCTTGATTTCGTCGCGGTGGGTCTGGTCGCTGGCGAGCGTCTTGGCGGCGTCGAACTGGCCCTCGGTAGCGTAGCCAACCAGGGTGTTGCCGCAGCGGATGTTGAAGTCGATGTCGGGCAGCGGTTCCAGTTCGCGCCCGCCGTCCACCTGCGAGACCAGTTTGAGGAAGAGGCGCAACTTACAGATTTCCACCGCCTCGGCCATGATGTCCACGCCGAAGAGGTTGTGCAGGATGATGCTCTTGTAGATGAAGTAGCGGCGCGAGGGGTGCCGACCTACCTCGTCGAGCACCTTGGTGAATTCCGCGTCGACGGGCTTGCCCAGCTTGCGTGCATCTTCGACGAAGCCTTCCATGCGGTCGAGACAGGCTTCATACAAGGGTTCCAGCACGTTGAGCGCGGCGAAGAGAAAAGCGCCCGAGCCACAAGTGGGGTCGAGGATGGTGATGCCGTGGCGGAATTTCTCGTTGGCCTTTTCCGGCACGCGCCCGACGATGGCCTGCCAGACGGCGCGCAGCAGGTCGGTGCCGGTGCAGGTGTCGATCACATCCTGCATGAACTGGCGGATGTCGAGGTTGAGGGTGATGAGATCGTCAGCGCTTTTAACCTCGCCCTTGGCCAGCTTCTCGCGCACGGCCAGGCAGCGGGTGCGGCGCTCGACGTATTCGCGCCAGGTCTCGGTGGGCAGCGTGCCGCGCTGGCCTGTCGCGGTATGGAAGACGGCTTCACCCAGGTTGTAGCGGCGATCAAACATGCGCGCTTTCGGGTCCTTCATGCCGGCCTGCACGAAATCCGGCAGGGCATCTTCGGGCACGAGCTTGCCAGTGGCATCGACGACGCCGGTTTTCATGGCCGGGTAAAGATAGCGGTCGGGGTCGGCCCTGAGCAGGTTCCACACCGAAGTCTCGCCGTCGAACGCGACCTTGCAGCGCTCGCGCGCCTGCTCGATCAGATGCGGAACGACCGTGTTCTTGCTGATGTATTCGGTGATGTCTTCCTTGGTGTAGTACGCCCCCATCTGCTTCTGGTTGATGTACTTCTCGAAGATGTAGCCAAGCACGTCGGGGTTGATCTCGCTGCCCTTGGAAAGTGGACGATCATCGAGGTGCCAGTCGTAGGCGTCGAAGAAGCGGAACAGGCGCTCGAACGCTTCGTCGGGGATGTCGATGTCGGGGTTGGCCTCTTCCAGTTCATGCACGGCGAACAGACCGCCGTTGAGGTAGGGTACATCGCCAATCAGGGTGGTGAGATCGCCGCCTCTCGCACCCTTGGCCTGACCCAGCCCCTCGTGGAACAAGCGGCGCAGGAACTGGCGGTAGAAGGAATGGAAATGCCCTTCGCCCGCTTCGCTGCGAACACGCTGCATGCGGTCGGCCAGATAGTTGATGTTGCCGTCGAGAAAACCCTTGTGCTGGATGAAGTAGACGAACATCAGCCGGTTGAGCATCAGCGAGGCGTACCAGGCTTTGTCCGCCACGCCGGTGAGGCCGGCAACGAAATCGGCAAAGGCTTCGTGCTCGGCCTTGAACTTGTCGTAGAAGGATTTGGAAACCTTGTCGCGGTCAAAGGCGCGGCGCAGGCCGGTGATGACATCGGTGAGGGTGATCGCCTCTTCTTCTTCCAGCGACCAGACGATCTGGTTCAGCTTTTGCCGCAGCGATTCGCCGCTGGTGCCCTTGTGCCAGGTGTGGGTGCGGGTGGCCGCCGGTTGCCCTGGGGCACGGGAAACCCATAACCAGGTGAGCGCGGTTTGAGCCGCATCGGTGAAGACCAGCAGGTGTTCGTGGGCGAGCTTGGTGGCTTCCTTTTCGATTTTTAGCAGCGTGGGGCGCGGCGGAATGTTGCCGGCGCTATCGGGCGAGCAACGGAGCACGGCCACGCCCCGCTTTTGCGCCATAGCCGTGAGCGTAAAGGCTTCGCCATTGATCGAGAGTTGCTGCGGCTTGAGGCTGGCATGATCCCAGCCGAGTTCGTTGAAAAGCTGCTCCAGCTTGAAGTCGTTAAGCAGCTTGCTGAAGCGGGATGGATCGAGGGTCATTTTGTTGTTCTCGCGTGGGGGCTCAGGCAAGGCCCATCGAGCAGATGAGGTGGGTATCGCGCTGGTTTTCCTGCTCATCGACAACGCACAGGCGGCCATCTTCGCGCAGGGACAAGATCAGGTCGGCCAACTGGTGGTCGTCAGCACCGGCCTTGAGTTGCCGGTTGAGGTTGTCGGTGGCGGTCTGGAAGAGCGGGAAGCGGTAAATTTCTTCCAGTGCCCGTTCGATGCGGCGGACGTGTTCGTCGGTATTGAACAGATCGCGCTTGTTGCCGATGCTTTCACGGTAACGCTTTAGCCGCTCGTAAGCCTTGAAGCGCGCACCGGACGGGCGACCGAGTGCGCCTCCGAAGGTTTTCTCTTCGGCGACGATGTGCGCGAGCCCCTGCTGGGTGAGCGCGTGGTGCGTTTCCATGCGCGGCAAGGCGAGTGTCTCTGCGGTGCAGGCCGATGCTTTCAGGATGGTGAGCTGGGACTGAGTCACCGGCTGGCCAGCTTCGTCCATCCAGGCGAGCGCGTCGTTGCCTTGCGCGGTGCGCATGTAAACCAGCACGCCCTTCGGTGCGGCAGGCGTCACAGTGTGCGCCTTGGTGGCGAACACCACGTTGGGCAGGGTTTCGATCTTGGCCACCAGCGACGGATCGGCATCGGTGGCGTTCTTCCATATCTGATAAGCATAGGACGCCAGATCCACCTCGGTATCGCCGTCGTCGTCTAGGATGCCGTTCTTCTCGGTGTAGAGATCGCGGATGAGGTCGTCGTCTTTGTCGTCGTCGAAGAAGGTTTCGTCGGAGCCGACGACTTCCTTGTTCTCGACCAGTCGCTGGCGCACGCGGACGCGCAGCTTGATGAGACGTTCCACGCCATCCGCCGGCACGAAGGAGTAGCAGAGAATCTTGTCTGACTGCTGCCCAATCCGATCCACCCGGCCCGCCCGCTGGATCAGGCGGATGATGGCCCAGGGCAGGTCGTAGTTGACGATGATATGGGCGTCTTGAAGGTTCTGGCCTTCGGAGAGCACGTCGGTGGCGATCAGCACGCGCAGTTCATCGAGTGCCTTCACGGCGTCGCGTTTGTCGTTGGACACCGGTGAGAAACGCCAGGCGAGGTGCGTGGGGTCGGCGCTTTGACCGGTGGCTTCTTCAAGCTGTTTGATGCCGCGAGCGGCCAACTGGGTTTTAAGGTAGCGCGCCGTGTCGGCGAACTGGGTGAATACCAGTAGTTTTTCCTTGCCATGCTCTTGGCTGGCGAGCTTGACCAACTGAGCCAGCTTGGCATCGTGAGCGGGATTCCAGTCGCCGCATTGCTTGAGCACGTCGAGCAAGGCCATTGAATCGGCCAGCAGGTCATTGCTCAGGTCTTTGATGAACAGGGTGCTGGCCAGCCATTTGAAGCGCCCTTTGAAGGTATGTGCATAGGCGGTATAGGCTTTGGCGGCGCGTTCACGGTAGTCGGCCTCGGTGCGCAGGCCATTGGTAGTGGACGTGATCGCCGTGTCGTCGGAGATTTCTTCGTCAGTGTCGTCATTGCTGTCGGCGGCCATCGCATCTTCTGGGTCTTCATCGTGGAAGCGCGTGTCGAGGAGTTCGGCACCCTGCGTTCCCAAGGGGATGTCCAGCCCTTGTTCGATGGCATGGAGCACGATGAAGTTGCGCAGAATGTGCCGTTCAATGGAGAGCAGGAACGCCGGGCCGGCGCTCTCCAATCGCTTGAACAGGTTGGTGCGGCAGAAGCCCATTAGCCGCGTGCCGGCGCGCGACAGTCCGTCGATAATCTTGTCCTGATGGGGGGTCGGCGGGGTCTTGGGCTTCGCCGCGATATAGTTGCCCAGACCATAGCGTGGCAGGGTCAGCGCGTTGATGGTGCCAACGACCTTGTCGGAGTAGAACCGGGCATAGGGGTCGGCGGGGTCGGCGTCGTTGATGGTGAAGTTGAGATTTTTCGGCACCCGCTTGGGGAAATAGGATTTCGTGCCGTCCGCAAACTTCAGGAATTTGCCGCGCTCATCCTGCTCGGAGTAATGCTGCATGATGAAGCCGCGTGTGCGCCGCACCATGTAGAGCCGCATCAGATCGCGCCAATCATCGGGGTCGCTGCTTTTCTCAAACGCGGCGAGCGAACGCACGGGGCACTGGTGGCGGCGGATAAACTCATGCTCGCCACCGAGTTCGGCCAAGAGTTTTTCGGGGCGCACACCGATGTCGGTGTCTTCACGCAGGAACAAGGACAGTTGCGCCGAGAGGTCGAGATAGGTTTTGTTGTAGGGCGTGGCCGACAACAGAATGCAGTGACTATCGTTGCGCTCGATGTAGCTGCGAATCACCTTCCAGCGTTTGCCTTCCTTGTTGCGCAGGTTATGCGATTCGTCGATAAGTACGACACGGTAGCGCCGGGTCTTCTCGGGTAACTCGGTCAGCACCCTGGAAAGCGACAAAACCTTGGCATGCAGGCGGTAACGATGGGCGTAGTCCTCCCACATTGGCACCAGGTTCTTGGGGCAGATGATGAGGGTTTCGGTGTGGTAGTCGTCCTCGAACACTTTGGCCAGGGCAGTGGCCATCATGGATTTGCCGAGGCCCACCACGTCACCGATCAACACGCCGCCGCGCTTGTTGAGATGGTGAGCGGCGATCTTGACAGCGGCCACCTGAAAGTCGAACAGGGTGTTACCAAAGACAGAAGGAATGTGAAATTCGGATAGCCCCGCCCTGGCTTCCTGCGCCAGGTGGTAAGCCATCTTGAGATAGACGTGATATGGCGGCACCAGACGCTCGCCCGCCCAGCTTTCGTCGATGATGTCCGCGAGTTCCTTGGAGATGTCGATACACCAGCGGTCGCCCCAGCGTTCCTCGAACCAATCCACCAGCTTGTTGCAGGCGTCGTGCTCCAGTACATCGACATTCAACTCGCCCTGCTTGGCAAGCCCGGCCAGGGTGAGGTTGCTGCTGCCCAGAAATCCGGTGACGGGATTGTTGGCGTCCTGCCGGTGCAGCAGGTAGAGCTTGGCGTGCAGCGGGTGGCGCAGATAGACCTTGACCACCAGTTTCTTGCTATGGATTTGCCCGGCCAACTGTCGCAGTGCGGTTTCGTCGTCGTTGGTCGGTACGCCAAAGGTCAGTTGCTGGCGGAACTCTTCGGCGATGCGACGCTTTTCGCGGAGGGCGGTCTGGTTGTCGAGCGCGTCTTCTTCACCGGTTGCGCGCAGCGCCCGGCGCAATTCGTCGGTCGGGGTGACGTGCATACCGACCAGAAGGCGGCAATTGCTGCCATCGCCGCCCGACCAGCGGTCTACGTGTTTAGCTAGGTATCGCCAGCCGCGCAGGTTGAAGTACCCGACGCAAAAGTCAGCCCGTTCGGCAACTTGCAGCGTTTCCTCCAGCGCTGGGAGCAGCGATTGATTTATGTTGTCAAAGATTCGTGGCATTGCGTGCTCCGTGACTTCGATTGTTCTGTAGCTTTATGGTCTGTTGCACTTGTTAATCTGCCTCGATGACTTCGAGGCCGCTGTCGTGGGCCATTGATGTCGGGATGTCGTCGCCTTCTTCGGCGACCTCAGTAGTTGTTGGCGCAGCATGGCCCGTGATGCCCGAGACCAGTGTCATGAGCAGCTTTTGGCGCGTTTTTATGAAACCGGCGAAGTCGTTGGCGTAAAGCTCCGGCACGGGAATGCAGTGAGTTTGCAGATATTTGGCGAGCGCGGCCTTGTCGATGGGCGGCTCGATGATCTGGCCATTGGGGCCGGCCTTGCCCCTTTCCAGCTTCTCCAGATAGCTGGAGGGCGCGACGCCGCCAATGATGCGGTTGGTGCGGTAGCCGAGCGGGGTCTTATTGACGACGGAATCGTAGAGCGACGCCGGCAGTTTTGGCGTTTGCGACTCGCACCAGGCCTTGGGAAAGATGTGGTGAATATCGACGGCTTCGTCGAAGAAGACGATCTGGTCGAAGGCTTGACCACTGCGGAAGTCGATGGCCCCTTGCCGCAGTAACAGCGCCTGCAAGCCCTTGTAGGCGGCAGAAAGGCGCGAACGCATGGTCAGCAGACGGTCGGCGCGCAGCACGCCATTGGCGACGGTGGAGGGTTCCAGTCCGCCGTCGAGCCAGGCCGGAACTTCGAGGATGTCCTTGGCGAAACGGCTTTCCACGGCTGAGCCGTACAACTCACCAAACACGCCGCACCAGTACCAACGGGCAATCTTGTCGTTATTGGTGGCGTGCTCGGCCTTGTCGCCGATTTCGGCAAAGATGGCGGCCAGTGGAACAAGCTGTGTCTGGTAGGGCAGATCAACCACGCGGTGAATCGCCTGCTGACGCAGGAATTTGGCAGCGCGCTCGAAGCCAAGCCGGACCGCGTTGCAATGCTTCTTGTAAGCGGCCAGCGGCAGATCGAGCAGTGATTGGCGGGTAGCGCGGACTGCGGGCCAGTCGCTTTCCTTCTTCGAGGGGTCGGCTATCGCGGCAAGGCGGACTTCCTTGGTGTGCAACAGTGCGATAGTTTGCAGGAAGTCGGTCGAGGCCACGTTGGCCAGTACGCCTTGGGCTTGGCCGGCGGCGCGGCCGAAGTTGGCAAGGCGCTTCTGGATGCCGAGCTTGAGATCAGCGTTGTCGGACTTCTCGTCCCCAAGCCAGTCATCGCGCAGCTTGTGGCCTTGGGCGGCATACATGGCAGTCAGTAGCTCGAAGGCATCGAGTGCCTTGCCGCCAGTATTGACCTTTTCGAAAACGAGGCAGACGGCTTCGTGGGATGTGTCGGCACCGAGGGCAATGACAGGCACCTGATATTCGGCGAAGTTCTTTAGGACTTCATTCTGGAAGCGGAAGAACACGCCGATCTTGTCCTCGCCTATGCTGCTCCAGTAGTTCCAGAACCCCTGCATCCACTCGTCAGTATTGAATACCTGATTCAGCGGGAACATCAGCTTTTCGTACTCCAGCTCCGGCGACGAAAGGTCGAGAACGATGTCCTTGTCGAAGTTTTCTTTCAACTTACGGTCTTCGGGCACCGCGAAGATTGCCGATTCCCGGTCGGCCTCGCTGTTCAGCCCCTTCATCATGTCGATGTAGAACCAGCGCTTGACCAGCCGCTTCTTGGCAGTGATCGTGGAAACGACCTGGCGACGCATGCAGCTTTGGTACAACGAGGTCATGCGCTGCTGGCCGTCGAGTAACAGTTGTTCGGGTTTCGTCTGTGCCGAAACCGGAACGCCCTCGATGGGGCGGTAGGCAAAAACCACTCCCGTGTCGATCTTCGACTTGAGCGACATCAGCGCACCCATCGGGAACCCCCGCGAGACGGAGGCGATAAGGCTCATGATGCGCTCTTCCTCCCAAACCCAGCTCCGCTGAAAGTCCGGCAGTTGCAACTTGCCGTCCTCGCAGGTTTTTAGAAGCGTCTGGAGCAACAACGGATTGGTGTCGAAGGTGGTCTTGGCCATCAGTGTTGCTCTCCCTGTTTGTTGTTGGCGTAGCTCACGGAATAACTCGTTCGCCAGGCAGCTTGCGGTGCATCTGCATCACGGATAAGCGTTGGTTTTTGATGCCTTCAAATACCCGTGGCATTGCGTGCTCCTGATTCTTGATCTTCTATTTCGACTTGGGGCCAGATCTCTTGCTCTTGGCTGGGAGCGGACGCGCAACAACCGGCGCGCCCGGTTCAGCAATCTCAACCCCCACCCGCCCGCACCCCAAGGGTATTTCCTGTCGGGCACAGTAGTCGCGAATCATCACCGCAATCATGTTGGCGATGGAACGGTGTTCATTGACCGAAGCGAGGCGCACGGCTTCCTTGAGTTCGGGTTCGATACGAAATGTCAGCGTGGCGGTCTTGGCAGAAGCCATGGTTTCCCCTCGGTCAGAGCAAGTACTGTGAAAGTGATGTACTGTACTGTAAAGTCCAGTGTAGTCCAAATAAATACTGCGATTTAACCAAAGGAGCGAGCACATGGCCCAGCACTATTC
>JBBQAT010000159.1:0-9419 GCA_038316625.1 Burkholderiales bacterium | reverse complement strand
GGCGGCGAAGTCGTTCCCTATTGCCTGGCGCGCATCCCGAAAGCCGGTGAGACCCGCGGCAACCTGGCCGCTGGCGGCACTGGCGTGGCGCGTGAACTTAGCGCCCGTGATCGTGAAATTGCCGAGGCGCTGGCCCCCGTGCTGGCCGCCCGCGGGCTCCTGTTCGTGGGCATCGACGTAATCGGCGACTGGCTGACCGAAATCAACGTCACCAGCCCGACTTGCATGGTTGAAATCGGCGAACAAACGGGTTTTGACGCGGCAGCGATGTTCGTCGCCGCGCTGGAGCGTGAATGCCCCGTCTCTCTCTGACGCTTCTCGCCGCCCTTGTTTTTCTCCTGTCCGCCTGCAGCAAGGCACCAATCCATCAACAGGAATCCTTTGTTTTTGGCACCCGCGTCGAAATCCTGATTGCCGGACTCGATGAGGCGCAATCGCGGCCAGCCGCTGCGGCCGTGTTGCGTGAGTTCGACCGCCTTCATCGCACCTATCACGCGTGGCAGCCATCCGAACTAAGCGAACTAAATTCGGCGATTGCCGAAGGCAAGCTACATACCGTAACGCCCGAAATGGCGGCACTGATCGGCGATGCGCAGCGTCTTTCAGCGGCGGGTGATGCACTGTTCGATCCCGGAATTGGCGGGCTGATCCATCTCTGGGGCTTTCAATCGGACGACTTCAAGGCCGTCCTGCCCGATACCGCAGCACTTGCCGCGTGGCACACAGCGCCCCCCAGTATTGCTGACCTGCAACTCGACGGTTTGCAAGTGAGCAGCCGCAACCGCGCGCTAGCGCTCGATTTCGGCGGCTACCTCAAGGGCGTGGCGCTCGACCGGGCAGCGGCCATTCTGCATGGTCAGGGGGTGAATAACGCGCTGATCAACATCGGCGGCAACGTTATGGCGCTCGGCACAAAAAATGGCGAACGCTGGAAGGTTGGCATTCAGCACCCGCGCCAACCGGGGCCGCTGGCAACACTCGAACTCAATGACGGCGAAGCGATCGGCACCTCCGGCGACTACCAGCGTTTCTTCGAGCTTGACGGCAAGCGCTATTGTCATCTGCTTGATCCACGCGTGGGCGTACCGGTAACGCACACGCAAGCACTCTCGGTGCTCATCACACCGCGTCCTGCGGCGGGGACTCTTTCGGACGCCGCCTCCAAGCCGCTTTTCATCGCTGGGTCCGGCTGGCCAGTGATGGCAAAAAAAATGGACATCGACCAAGTGCTTCGAATCGATGCCGACGGGCACGTGCAGGTCAGCGCCGCACTGCGGCGCCGCCTCGAATTCGTTGGCACGCAACCGAAAGTGCTTGAAATTATTCCCTGATCGGCTGCCAGCCCTTCCGAAATTCGCGGAATCCCTTAGAATGCAGGTTGAACCCCAAAGGGACGCTCGATGATTGGCATTCTTCTGATAACTCATGGCACGTTTGGCGAAAGCCTGATTCAGAACGTTTGCCATGTTCTCAACAAACGTCCCCCATTGATCAGCCAGTTTGGTGTTGCCGCCCAGGACGACCCTCTGGACATTTTGCCCATGGCCAGGCTGCTGTTGAACGAAGTCAATGGCGGCGAAGGCGTGCTGATTCTGACCGATATTTTGGGCGCCACGCCATCCAATCTCGCGTTGAAGTTGCTCGTTCCGGGCCAGGTCGAAGGCGTCGCTGGCGTCAGTCTGCCGATGCTTCTGCGTGCCCTGACCTATCGCAAGAACGGGATGGAAACTCTGTTGCAAAAAGCAGTCAGTGGCGGCCACGATGGCGTCATCAACATGCACCGGCACTAGGAAAACGAAATGGCACGCGCTGAAATAGAAATTTCCAACAAACTGGGCCTGCATGCCCGCGCCTCGGCCAAACTGACTCAGCTGGCCGGCAGTTTCAGCTCCGAAATCTGGATGGAAAAAGGCACTCGCCGAATCAACGCCAAAAGCATCATGGGCGTGATGATGCTGGCCGCCGGTAAAGGGTCGAAGATCGTCGTCGAAACGGTGGGTAGCGACGAACAGCCAGCGCTTGAGTCGGTACTCAAGCTGATCGCCGACAAATTCGGCGAAGGGGAATGAGCCCACCATGAGTTTCACACTGCACGGTCTTGCCGTTTCAAACGGGATTGCCATTGGTCAGGCGCACCTCATTTCGCAGGCAACGCTTGAGGTTTCGCACTTGGTCATTGCTCCACGCATGGTGGAGAAGGAAGTGGCGCGATTTGAAACGGCACTGACCCAGGTGCGCAACGAGTTCATGGTATTGAAGATTGGCAAAGAAGGTTCGCCGACCGACATTGGTGCCTTCATCGATCTGCATATGATGATCCTCGCTGACCCCGAACTTTCCGAAGTGCCCAAGCAGATTATCCGTGAGCGGCGCTGCAACGCGGAGTGGGCCATCGTGCAGCAGATGGAAATTCTGGTCGCCCAGTTCGAGCAGATCGACGACGTTTATTTGCGCGAGCGTAGCTTCGACGTGCGTCAGGTCGTCGAACGCGTCGTTCGCGAACTGGTCGGGAAACCAGGCCATGCTGCGGTCAAGGCACCCAAGGGAAGCAAGGGCGAGAATCTTATTGTTGTCGCCCACGACCTTTCGCCTTCCGATGTCATGGCCTTCAAGGATCAGCATTTTTCGTCCTTTGTCACCGACGTCGGCGGTGCCACCTCGCACACGGCGATTCTGGCGCGTGGCATGGGCATCCCGGCGATACTCGGGCTGCATAACGCCCGTCAGCTGATCCGCGACAAGGAAACACTCATTGTCGACGGTACGCGCGGCGTTCTGATCGTCAATCCCGACGCGCGAATCCTTGAGGAATACGTTCTCAAGAAGAGCCAGGTCGAGATTGAGCGCTCGAAGCTCAAGCTTCTCAAAACTGCGCGCGCCACAACACTGGATCGCGTAAAAATCGAGTTGCTCGCCAATATCGAGGAGCCGAGCGATGTTAGCGCCGTCCTTGAATGCGGTGCAGATGGTGTCGGCCTGTTCCGAACCGAGTTCATTTTCCTTGGCCGCGGGGACATGCCCAGCGAGGACGAACAGTTCGAGGCGTATCGCAAGACCGTCAAAGGCATGGAGGGACGACCGATCACGATTCGAACCTTCGATCTTGGTAATGACAAGAACCTGCATACGGACGGAGCCGAGGACCGCAAGCGCGAAAATCCGGCACTGGGCCTGCGCTCGATTCGCCTTTCGCTGGCCGATCCAAAATCGTTCCAGGCACAACTGCGTGCCATTTTGCGTGTTTCCAAGCTGGGCAAGGTCAAAATACTGATTCCCATGCTCTCGCACGCGCACCAGATCGATCAGACTCTGGCCGCGCTGGAGCAGGCCAAGTCCAGTCTGCGCGGTGAAAGGATCGCTTTTGATGAAGGCATCGAGATTGGCGGAATGATTGAAGTTCCGGCCGCCGCATTGGCGGTTGGTCTTTTTCTGCGCCGCTTGAATTTCCTCTCGATCGGTACCAATGACCTGATTCAGTACACCCTGGCGATTGATCGCGGCGACGAACAGGTTTCCAACCTCTATGACCCTCTGCATCCGGCTGTACTGATGTTGATTGAGCACGTTATCAGCAGCGCGGAGAAAGCCAAGATTCCGGTTTCGATGTGCGGCGAGCTGGCGGGCGACTCGAACCTGACCCGTTTGTTGCTGGGCATGGGTCTCCGCCAGTTTTCGATGTACCCGGCCCAGATTCCCGAGGTCAAGCAAAAGATCAAGCAGAGCGACATTTCCGAAATCACGCCCATCGTTCGCCGCATTTTGCGGCTTGAGGAATCGGCAAAGATCCAGGAGCAGATTGAGCGTCTCAACAGCAATCGATAATCATCCAGCAGGATTTTCGAATCCGATGTGATGGCGTTGTTGGAATTTGACTTTTGCCGGTGCTGGCGGTAACGTCCTTCCATAGCGCCGATTTGAACGATCAGCTTGCGGGCGCTTTATAAATACGGCTAAAGCGGGGCCAGCCCAGTCCGCTTTTTTCCAGGCCGACTGGGTTTTCATTTTTGGGTCTTCTTTCGATTCGATGGCGATGTCACAAGAAAAATCTGTTGCAAATTCTGTTGGAGTGGTTGTGCCGCAACGGGTTCGTTTCGATGAGCCGTTAGTGCTCAAGAGCGGTGCGGTGCTGCCCGGTTTCGATCTGGTTTTTGAAACCTACGGCACGCTCAACGCGACGCGTACCAATGCCGTGCTGGTCTGTCACGCTCTTTCCGGTGGACATCATGTGGCCGGTATTTATGCTGATAATCCGAAGAACCTTGGCTGGTGGGATAACCTGGTCGGGCCGGGGAAACCGCTCGATACCAACAAATTTTTCGTCGTCGGCGTCAATAACCTCGGTGGTTGCTACGGTTCGACCGGACCCATTTCGCTCAATCCGGAAACAGGCAAGCGCTATGGCGCTGATTTCCCGATGGTCACGGTCGAGGACTGGGTCGCCGCGCACGCCCGGTTGGCCGATCATCTCGGCGTCGACATCTGGGCTGCCGTACTTGGCGGTAGTCTTGGCGGCATGCAGGCGATCGAGTGGTCGTTGCAATTCCCGGACCGCATCCGGCACGCCATGGCCATTGCCTCTGCGCCCAAGCTCTCGGCGCAAAACATTGCTTTCAACGAAGTGGCCCGGCAGGCGATTATTTCCGACCCCGAATTCCATGGCGGCCATTACGCAGAGTTTGGCGTGGTGCCGACCAACGGTTTGCGCCTGGCGCGCATGGTCGGTCACATCACCTATTTGTCGGATAGCCAGATGGGTGAGAAATTTGGCCGTCAGTTGCGCCACGGCGAACACCAGTTCAGCTACGACGTCGACTTCGAAATCGAGTCCTATCTGCGATATCAGGGCGACAAGTTTGCCGGTTTCTTTGACGCCAACACCTACCTGATCACGACCAAGGCGCTTGATTACTTTGACCCGGCCTACAACTACAACGGTGACCTGGCTGCGGCGCTGGCCCGAGCCAAGGCCAGTTTCTTCATTGCCAGTTTTACCACCGACTGGCGTTTCGCACCGGCGCGTTCACGCGAGATCGTTTTCGCCCTCCTGCACAATCAGCGCCATGTCGCTTACGCCGAGATCGACTGCGATGCGGGACACGATTCCTTCCTGCTCGATGATGCCCATTACCACGCCGTTTTGCGCGCCTATCTGGAGAATATTTCGGTATGAACTTTACGGCCAAAGAACGCGAGCGTTTCGACTTTGCCGTCATCGCCAACTGGATTCCGCATGGCGAGCGCGTGCTCGACCTCGGTTGCGGCGACGGAAAGCTGCTGAGTTATTTGCGCGAGACCAAGGGAGTTCTCGGTTACGGTGTTGAAATCGACCACGAGAGCGTACTCGGCTGCATCCGCAACGGGGTCGACGTAATCCAGATCGACATCGAAGGCGGTCTTTCCGGCTTCGAGAACCAGTCGTTCAACCACGTGATCATTTCTCAGGCGCTGCAGGCCATGCACGCCACCGAGCGCATCCTGGTTGAAATGTTGCGTGTGGCCGAAGAAGCCGTGGTCAGCTTCCCCAACTTCGCTTATCGCGCCAACCGGGCGGCGATTGCCGAAGGCCACATGCCGGTCTCCGAAGATTTGCCATACGAATGGTACGAGACGCCGAACGTGCGCTTCTTCACCATCGTCGATTTTGAGGCCTTGTGCGACAAGCTCAACATCGAGATTCGTGAACGGCTGGCCTTTGATGAAGCCGGGCAAGCGGTCACCGACGACCCCAATCTGAACGGCAGTCTGGCCTTTTACCGCCTGGGCCGAAAAGTTTGATGCCGGTCTGGCTGAAGGTGTTGCTGACCCGGAAGATGCTGATCTGCATCTTTACCGGGTTCAGTTCCGGCTTGCCGCTGTACCTGCTGCTCAACCTGTTGCCCGCCTGGCTACGCAGTGAAGGGGTCAATCTCAAGACCATAGGCTTCTTCGCACTGATCCAGTTTCCCTATACCTGGAAGTTTCTCTGGTCCCCCTTTCTGGATCGCTACGCCCTGCCGGTGCTCGGTCGCCGTCGCAGTTGGGCGCTGCTCATGCAGATCGGTTTGCTGCTCACCATCGGCCTGTTAGGGGGGCTTTCGCCCAGTACTGACATTGTGCCAGTGCTCTGGCTTGCCGCGCTCCTCGCGCTTTTTTCCGCCACGCAGGACATTGCGCTCGATGCCTATCGGCGCGAACTACTGGCCGAAGTCGAACTTGGCCTCGGCAACGCCGTGCATGTAAATGCCTACCGCGTCGCCGGTCTGGTGCCGGGGTCACTGTCGCTAATTCTCGCAGACCTGATTCCGTGGTCACAGGTGTTCTGGATAACCGCCGCCTTCATGCTGCCCGGCATGGCCATGGTGCTGCTGATCAAGGAGCCGATCTCTGCGCATGCCGCGCCAAAAACGCTGCGTCAGGCTGTCGTCGAGCCCTTCCACGAGTTCATCGGGCGTAACGGCTTGCGCGGCGCGGTGTTAGTGCTGGCTTTCATTTTTCTCTATAAGCTGGGCGACTCTCTGTGTACCGCGCTGGCAACGCCCTTTTACCTCGACATGGGTTTTACCAAGACCGACATCGGCCTGATTGCCAAGCACGCCGGTCTTTGGCCGGCAGTGATTGGCGGCCTGCTTGGTGGTCTGTGGATGGTGCGCCTGGGCATCAACCGTGCGTTATGGCTGTTCGGCGTCGTGCAATTGTTGTCGATTCTTGGCTTCGCCTGGCTTGCCTGGTTGGGACCGCAGACAGTCATTGGCCTCGATCAGCGTCTGACGCTCGCCGCTGTCATTGGTTTTGAGGCGCTTGGAGTCGGGCTGGGTACCGCCGCTTTCGTTGCCTTCATTGCGCGCACGACACATCCGGCCTATACGGCAACGCAATTTGCCTTGTTTACCAGTCTGGCCGCTGTACCGCGCACCTTCATCAATGCCTCTGCGGGATGGCTTGTGGAAAGCCTCGGCTGGTCCAGCTTTTTCCTGCTGTGTACCGTGCTGGCGGTCCCCGGCATGTTGCTGCTCTCGCGTGTCGCTCCTTGGAGCACTCAACAACCCTCTGGAGAAGGCCGTGCCTATTGACTCTCAAGGCAGTACGAACACGTCGGAAGCGCTGATCAGCGCGGCTCTTGAGCTGACGGCAAAGGTCGAAAGCCTTACTTTCGCCCCCCCCGTTTCCCACATCTACAATCCTCTGGTCTATGCCTGGGCTCCGCATGAGATCTATCTGCGCCGCTTTGGCAGCAAGCGCAAGAAGGTCGTCTTCATTGGCATGAATCCGGGCCCGTTTGGCATGGTCCAGTGCGGAATTCCCTTTGGCGAGATCGCCGCTGCGCGCGACTGGATGGGAATCGAGGCTACCGTCGACAAGCCTGCGCAGGAAAACCCCAAGCGACCCATCGAAGGCTTTGCCTGCACCCGTTCGGAAGTTAGTGGCCGACGTCTTTGGAGTTTGTTCCAGCAGCGATTCGGTACGGCCGAAGCGTTTTTTGCCGAGCATTTTGTCGCCAACTATTGCCCGCTGGCGTTTTTCGAAAACGGACGCAATCTCACTCCGGACAAGCTGCTTTTAGCTGAGCGGACGCCGCTCTACGCGGCCTGTGACGAACATCTCAGAACGCTTGTAGCCGCGCTTGAGCCGCAGTGGGTCATTGGGATCGGCGCTTTTGCCGAAGCCCGTGCAGCGGAGGCTCTTGCCGGAATGAACGTGCGCATCGGGAAAGTGCTGCATCCCAGTCCAGCCAGTCCGGCGGCAAACAGGGGTTGGACGGAAGCGGCAACCAGGCAGTTGACCGCCCTGGGTCTCTGGCAGTAAGCCTAGAAGGGGCCGGAACCTGGCAGTGTTGTGCGCGTCCGGCGCCGGTGATCCAGCCACCAGGCGTAAGCTGGAAGCAGCAACGCCGAACCGGGCAACAGCAGGAACAAGAGGTAGGGCGAAACGCGTGAGAGAATTCGCAACTGAGCAAGGAGCTCGGCCCTTTCGGCCACTGACCACGTTCCTCCGTTGCGATTCTTCATCAGCAAGGGCATCAACCCGCGCATGCGCACAATATCGGCAACGAATTCCCGTGCCTGCTGTTTCTGGGAATTGATCGCGCGCGAAAACAGGCTCTCTTTCTCTCCGTCCTGCTCCGTAAGGCTCATGGCCGAAACCGCAAACCTAGCCCGGACAAGCGGTCGCTGAATGCCCGCAAGGTTCGCCAGGCGATGAAGGCGCGGCGACTCCAGCGCCATACGCGCTTGGTCCGCAGGACAAACAGCGCGGCGAGGGCCAGTCCGGCGACTCCAGGGTGTTGTTTGATGTAGTTCGTGGCCGACTGAACGCGGGCAAGCACACGATCCACCTTGTCCAGCGAAATGCTCACCGGAACTGCATCGTAGCTCAGCATGGCGCGCTGGGTCTCGATGCGCTCAAGCAAGCGACCGCGCCGAACATGCAGCTCAGTGAGCCGGTGGTTCATGGCCGACAGCCTCTTTCAGTTGACGGATATCTTCCTGAAGTTCGGCAATGCTGGCGGCAAAGACCCGGTCGGGCCGATGCGTGGCGCGCTTGAACATCATGTAAAAGACACCGCCAAGTATCAGGAAGAGTCCAACAAGCGTGCCGAGCAGCAGGAACCGGTTATCCCAGAATAATTCAGCCAGAAGTACAACGGCCAGCACGGCACCAACGCCAAAACAGAACACCATGCCCTGTGCCGTGAGAACCAACTGGATGGCGCGCAGCTTTTCCTCCTCGATCTCATTGCCAAGGAGTTCAAGCCGCGTTTTCCCGCTTGCCAGCAGCGTTGCTGCAATATTCTTCAGGGCGGCGAACAGGCCGCTGTTCTCGCCGCCTTGCATATCGCTCATATTAATAACGTGTCCGCTTATCGCCGACCGATGACGAGGCCGAGCAACAGGCCGACGCCTGCGGCAATACCAACGGCCTGCCAGGGGTTTTCATTGACATAGTCGTCGGCGGCATGAGCGGCGGCCTTGGTCCGGTCAAGCAGCGCAGCCTCGGCATCAGCGATGCGCAACTTGGCATCGTGCAGACGCTCAGCAATGCGCTCACGCAAATCGACCATTTTTTCGCCAGCAACGCCGGCGGTCGCGCGCAGAATTTCTTCTGCGTCGGAGACGACGACTTTCATGTCGGACACGAGTTTTTGTTTGCTGCTGTTGGACATCTCGGCAACTTCGGACATAGCACACCTCATCATTGGAAGGGAGGAAAATATAAACAGGGCACAAAATCCCCGAATGTTCGTGGACCGCTACACCTAGAGTATCCAATTTATGGGCATGAATCAATGTGAAGATTCATGCTTGTCAAGGCAAAGTAGAAATGTCCGCTGATTGGGCAAGATAGAAATGTCCGGTGAGCTGTTTTGGGTTTGATTCAAAGGCCGGCCAATTGGCCGGCCTTTGAATCGGGCTTGAAGGGTCGGTGCCAGGGGTGATCGGCGG
>JBBQAT010000158.1:0-9516 GCA_038316625.1 Burkholderiales bacterium | reverse complement strand
ACCATACTCAGAGGACGGGCTCTAGGGCACCAGTGCTCAGTCGGTCTTTGTCCGAAAGCAACACCTCAACGCTACCACAGCCCTGTTTCTTGCCAACGCCTTTCGACCTGCGGGCGAATATCCTACTCAGGGCGAACGGAGCACTTTACTGCGCCGTGGCCGCCGCACTCGCGGGAGCGTGCGCCACGGTGATCACCGCTTCGCCGCATTTACCCGGTATGGCTTCTTTCCCGGCGACCATGGGCGATAGCGCTGGCTGCAATTCTTTGAGAATCTGCACGGGCAGCGCGGAGGTGAAGTCGTAACCGGCTGCCTTCCCGCCGGGAACGAAAGCGGTGACGACGCCGTAGAAACGGTCACCGAGATAGAAGGCGAAGGTGGCGGCGCGGTTCATCACGCGCGAGGTCTTGACCGTGCCATCGGCTCCGACGACCTGGAAGCGATGGTCGCCGGTTCCGGTCTTGCCGCCGACCAGCAGCGGTTTGTCGTCGGTATCGCGATAAATGCCTTTGACGCGGCGGGCGGTGCCGCTATCGACCACGCGCAACAGGGCGCGGCGCGCCACCTGCGTGACTTCGGGTGGCAAGACTTGTTCACCCGGCTCGACACGACGTTCCAGCACGGTTTCGTAAGGCGTTTGGGCGGCGAAGTGCAGCTGGTCGATACGCACCGTTGGGCGGCGCACGCCATTGTTGACCACGATGCCCATGAGTTCGGCGAGCGCCGCCGGGCGGTCGGCAGAACTGCCGATCGAGGTCGCCAACGAGGGCACGAGTTGCTCAAAGGGATAGCCGAGTTTGCGCCATTCGGCGGCGATGCGCTCGAAGGCGGTGACTTCGACGATGATGTCGATGCGCACCTGCTGGGCACGCCCCAAGCGACTGGAGAACAGCCAGCGCGAGGCTTCACGGCGTTCCGCGACGCTGTCCGCGACAACGTCGTGCAAGCTGGCGTCGGGATGCGTCTGCAGATGGCGCACCAGCCACAGTTCAAGTGGGTGCACTTTGGCCAGATAGCCTTGATCGGAGAGATTGTAGTTGCGCGTGGCGTGGTTGTCGTAAAGATGGCGCAGGCCGGCGTCGGTGCCGGCCTTGTCGCCAAGCTGCTCACGCATGAAGGCGAGGTAGGTGGCAAAATCGCTCTGCGGGCGTACGCCGAGGTAGGCCGCTGCCAGCGGCGACGGGCGCTCGGGCACCGTATCGGCCAGCGCTTCGAGCCGTTCCTGCGCATTCAGGTCGCGGTACTTGTGCCAGAAGGTGCGCAGGAAGCCGATGCCTTCGCGTTCGGCAAAACGATTGAGGAAATCCTGCCGCGCTTCCTTGCTGCTTTCGTCTTCACGCAGCCCGCGCGCTGGCGCATCGACGGCTTCGTAGGCGTGGTAATGCACCACGTCGTGCATGAGGCGGACGAAGACCAGATTGACCGACTGTTCCAGCGCACCGGCCACCGTCGGCGTCTGCGCATCGTCTTCATGCTTGAAGTTGGAGAAGCGATGAATGCCACCGCCGGTGAAGAAGGTTTCATTCGGGCTGGCCGAATAGCGGCGTTCCATCGCGGCTTCGAGCATCGGCGTCAGGCTGCGTTCCTCGTTGCTACGCAGGTAGCCGATGGCCCAGTTGCTGAGCTGATCGCGGGGATGAGCAACAATGCCGGCCAAATCCTTGGCGTCAAAGCTGGCGTAACGCTGATGCAGATCGGCAATAACGTTGAGGTAGGAAATCAGCGTCCGGAACTTGGCGCTGGAACCGAGATCGAGCTTGGTCCCGGCGTTGATATCGAGCGGCTGGTTGAGGTTGTCGGCCTGCACACGCAACTGGTTGCCAAGCGGCGTTTTCTCGTAGAGCGTGAAGCTGTAGTTGACGCCGGACGGATCGCCACGGTCAAGCAGGCGAGCCTCGCGGAAGCCGGCGCAACGCAGGTACTCGGTGTTGTTCAGACGGCCGAGAAAGGCGGTGACTTTGGCCTGTGCCGAGGCGTCGAGGGTTGTTCGCGCTTCCAGATCGAAGCGGTCAAGCGCGTACAGATCCTCGAAACCGAGCAGTTCGCCGAGCGTTCCGCGCACGTCGTTAACGGCCTTGCGTTCGATGAAGGAAATCGCTTCGCCTTCGCGCGCCTTGCGCGCCGTTTTCAGCCGGGAGTTCAAGGCCGCGTCGCGCAAGTTGGCTGGGATGCCGCCGTCGGTCGAAAGCAGGCGCAGATAGCTGTCGGTCAGGCCGTCCAGGCGCGCCGTTGAATCAAGCAAAAGCCCGGAGGGACGACGCTGCGCGACGATCAGCGACAAAACCTCTCTGAACACCTGCGCCCGAGCCTTCAGATCAGCACTGGCGTCCTTGAGCAGGCGGTTAGCGTCGTCGAAATCGCGGCCATACCAGGCCCACAGGCCGTCGCCCAGGCCATTGACCTCGCCGTAACCGGCCAGCCCGGCCAGCGGTACGGAGTTGAAATAGTCGAGGACGATGCGTTTGCGTGCATTCAGCGTTTCTTCACCATCCTGATAGGCGCGCAGCGAGGCTGAAACCATCTGCCGCAGCTTGTCGTCGGCATCGCGCGTGCGTCCGCCGGGAGAATGGCGGAATTTCTCGATCTGCGTCGCCAGCGTGCTACCGCCAGCGCGCGCGCCTTCGAGATTGAGGATGCGTAATGTCTGACCAACCGCTGCATGGCCAAAACGAACCCAGTCAACGGCCGGGTTGCGCATCGGACGCTCGGGGTCGAGCAAATCGTGATTTTCGACGTAGAGCAAGGCGTCGACCAGCACCGGCGGAATATCCTCGAAGCTCGCGTACTGTCGCTCGGGATAGCGGCTACCGTAAAGCGACGTGCCAGCGCGGTCACGCAGACTCAGCCCGGCCTGCGATTTCTCGCGGTAGATCGGGTAAAGACCACGACCGGTGGCCTCAAGAAAGCCTTCGGACTGCCGCGCCTGCGCGGAAATGTCGTAGCCTGCCGCCGTCAGCCTCGGCAGAATCTCCTTCATACGGCTGTAACCGAGGCGGGTATCGTAGGTGCCGGTTTGCGGCAACCAAAGATCGGCATTGCCCCCGTCTTTCAATTCAAAATGGATATCACGCGCAAACTCGGTGAAGAAGAACGCCTGAAGACGCGAATCCCGAGCCTCGTACCACGCCGCAGCGGCAATCGCCGCTACTGCGGCCACACAAAACACACCAAAGACAAGGAGCAGACGCCCGTGCTGCTTCACGGGCTTGACGCCGGTGTACAAAGACTCGCTTTCCATTCGATCTACCATCCTCAAGCGAATCAGACGTTCCAAAAACATGCACTCGCGTCATTGGACACGCAATGACGATTTTTATTCCCGACGAGTGGTACAAGAGGTACGAATGTTACCCTTGACCCGACCAAGGCGTCAAAAGACGAGGAAACGAATCGATACGGTCGCCTTACTCACCAACGAACTGACACACTTGCGCCAGCCAGTCATCAATTCCCTTCCTGAGGTCCGCAGGAAGCCGTTCTCCCCACAGCGATTGATCACGCTCGACGCCACTCAACAGCGCCTTGAATTGCCAGTTCAGCTCATCCAGCAGGGTCGTCAGTTCCATGCAGATTTCGGGGTCGGCCTCGCCCGCCATGGTCAGTATGTCTTCGATCCGGCATTGATCGAAGCCCGGTTCGATCACCAGCATGTGCAGGGCGTTCACCCGATCAACGAGAAAGGATACGCGCTCAAGATCGGCGTTCGAGACGCTCTTGCGCACCGTGGCCCAGTCTTCAAACAGCTTCCCGAGTTGCGTCAGGCGCGTCATCAGATACACCTCATCGAGCCTCTCGGCTGGCGGTAACTCGAAGCTGCCGAACAGGCGGGAGATGAGCGTAACCACGCCGGCATCGTACTTCTTCTTGTTCATGCGGAATTTCATGCCGATTCGCTTGTCTGCGCCATGCTTCTCGATCAGCGAGGCGGCCACCTCGGCCACCGCCAGATAGCGAGAAACGTTGGTGATCGCCTCACCTGACAGGCGATAGGGATAGCCGCTGCCATCGATCCGCTCGTGATGCTGCAACACGGCATTGGCCGTCCCCTTGGGCAGCTCAGTAAAATCACGCAGCATCAGAAAGCCGGTAATGGGATGAACATAGAGATGCCGACGTTCTTCCGCGCTCATCTGGTGCCCGGGTTCGAGGAAGGCCGGTTCAATGCACAACTCACCGACATCATGAAAGAGACTGGCCAGCGACAGCGCCTGCAGCTCTTCACGCGGCAGCTTGCCGCGTATCCCCAACGCCGTGGCGACAACGGATGAGATCAGCGCATGCTGAAAAAGCGTTGGCCGATCCGACTGCATCACTGCCAATCTCAAGGTCAGTGGGCCAGGAATACTCAGTTGGCTGAAATGCTTGCCGAGCTGTTCCAGCAATTCCGGCTGATCGAACAAGGGAGCGAGCGACGGCACGCGAACCGCCTCTTCACGCATCAGGGCGACGAGCTGAGTCGTATTGAGCGCATCACTAACGCTAAGCGACTGTTCAATCGGCTTGAGCAGCTTGTGGGTGACCAGGCGATCATAAAACTGGCCCGACAGACGCGTGCCTCGGCTAACCAGTTTCATTCCGCTGCTGGCGTAAATATCTTCGCTGGCGACCACTTCATGCGTATCGGCAAGCTCGGTCACGGCTTTGACGAACAGCGTGTTCTCTCCAACGGCCTGGCGAGCCAGTTCGTCCTGTTCACTCTGCGACCTGGATTGCATGATTTGGTCCTTTTCTAGCTCAAGCTGGCGTTCGCCAGCTTCGCACTAAAGCTGATGAACAATCCGCCAACCCCGCCGGTGGCTACTGCCGAGAAACGCCTCCTGCGGCGAAACTGGGCGGCCAGATGCGCGCCGCCAAAGATCAGCGCCGACAGATACAAGGCGCTGAAAAACTGAACGATCAAACCCAGGATGCAAAACGACAGCCAGGTGTGTTGATAGCTCGAATCGACAAACTGGATGAAGAAGGAAATGAAGAACAGGATCGCCTTCGGGTTCATCAGGCTGATGATCAGTGCGGTATGGAACGGTCTGGAGTTATCCATAACCGGCTGATCGCTTTCACGCCCGGTCGTGCCCTTGTTCCGCCAAGAGGCGAATGCCGAACGCAGCAGGCCAAGACCCATCCAGGCGAGATAAAGTGCCCCGGCGTACTTGATCACCATGAACAACGCCGGATTGGCCTTCAGCAAGGATGCAGCCCCCGTGGCCGAAAGCAGCATCAGAATCGCATCCCCGACAAACACGCCGCAGGCACCGCGATATCCAGCCGCCACCCCCTTGCGCGTGGCCACCGACATCACATAAAGCGAGTTCGGGCCGGGCAGCAGGATGATGAAAATGGTTCCGGCGATAAAGGTCGCGATATTGTTGATGCCATAAAACATGAAATGTCCTTGATCAATAGGATTGACGACGAAGAGGATACCAAAAAACGACCGTTTGACCTGAAATTCAGGCCGGAACCAGCATCAGCCTAGAAGAATCAGTCCTTCACCGCAAAGGCGCAAAGAACACAAAGAACTTGGCATGAACGAAAGGCGTCTATTGCGCTCAACTGAACAGTGAGTCAGAAAAACGATGTAATCCTTTCTTTCCTTTGTTTCCTTTGCGATCTTCGCGCCTTTGCGCCTTTGCGGTGAGGTTTCTAGAAATCACTCAATGGTAAAACCAGTAAGCGATGACAATCGCACCCACCAGCCCGACCGCATCGGCGATCAGGCCGCAGGCCACGGCGTAACGGGTTTTGCTGATATTGACGCTGCCGAAATAGACCGCCAGCACATAAAACGTGGTTTCGGTCGAGCCCTGGATAATCGCCGCCAGCTTTCCCTGAAACGAGTCGACGCCGTAGGTGGTCATGACATCGACCATCAGGCCGCGCGCGCCGCTGCCGCTGAGCGTCTTCATCAGGCCGACCGGCAGGGCCGGGACAAAATCGTCGTTGATGCCCAGCGCCACGACGACCGAGCGTATTCCGTCGATCAGGTAGGCCATGCAACCGGTCGTCCGAAACACCGAAATCGCAATCAGCATGGCAATCAGGTAGGGGATGATTTGCACGGCGACGCCGAAGCCTTCCTTGGCTCCCTCGACGAAGGCCTCGTAGGCATTGATGCGGCGCCACGCGGCGACCCCGACGAACAGCGCGATGATCGACACGATCAACCCACTGCCAAGCAGGCCGATCATCTGCGTCATCTGTTCGGCCGGCATGTTCCCGAGCCACGCGTAGAGAGTGCCCATCAACACGGCGAAGCCCGCAAAAAAGGCAACAACGGGCCGGCTGAACAGGTTGATGCGCTGCCACAGGGCGACGGCAATCAGACCGGCACTGAAGGAGACGAAGGTCCCCAGGAGCGTGGGCAGAAAGATGTCCGCCGCGTTGAAGCCGATCAGTCCCTGCTTGACCGCCAGTGTCTGGCGAATGGCGATCACCGAGGTCGGAATCAGCGTGATGCCGGCGGTATTGAGCACCAGGAACATGATCATCGGGTTGCTGGCCGTGTCCTTCTGCGGATTGATTTCCTGCAGCTCGCGCATGGCCTTGAGCCCCAAGGGCGTCGCGGCGTTGTCCAGGCCAAGCATGTTGGCACTGAAGTTCATGACGATGCTGCCGCTGGCCGGATGCCCGGCGGGAATATCGGGAAAAACGCGACGGAAAAACGGACCCAGCGCACGGCCGAACAACTGGATGAGACCGCCGCGCTCGCCGATTTTCATGATCCCCAGCCACAGGCTCATCACGCCCACCAGGCCGATGGAAATTTCAAAACCGGTCTTGGCCGTGTCGAACAGCCCGGTCAACACTCGCGTAAAGAGCGTCAGGTCGCCCTGAAACGTTTGCACTATCGCCGCCAGAAAGCCGACGAGGATGAAGGAAACCCAGATTCGATTTAGCACAGCGTCAATTGCCGAATGGTTAAAGACGGCCAGTCTATCGACCTCACCGGCGACTGTCACCTGCAGCAATTTTCCGCCACAGCCAGTGACAGCCCCACGCCACACCGGCAATCATCACCAACGTTCCGAAATGATGCACTGCAGTTCCCCAAGCATGCGCGTACTTCATCGCGCCGAGCCGTTCGAGCAGGTAGATCCAGTCGTGCGGGCCATCCGCGCCGGTGTGGCCGCCGATCAGGATGAGCTGCGGATCGAGCGAATCCCAGATGTAGGGCGCGACGTCGACCAGACTGGCACCCGCCCACCACAGACAGATCGCCGCGCCAAAGGCGTCGCGTTGACGAATGAGAAAAGCCGCACCAATGGCCAGCGGCAAGGCGACCTGAAACAGGCTGCCGCCGAGAATCATCATGAACTCGCCAAAGGGGATGAAGAACACGTGGCCGGCTTCGTGGATCGGCAACACGATGTTGTGCATGAAGGAGCCGTTGATTTCGGCATCGCGATAATCCATCGCCGCCAGACGAAAGCCCCAGATCGCGACGAAGAGCAGCGTCGCGGCACGGCCGTAGTCGCTGATTGAATCAGGTGAAGAACGATCCAGTGTTTCGGGCAGGACGTCTTCCGCAGAAACGTCCTCCTCGACAACCGGCGCAGCGTTCAGCTTGTGAAACCAGATGCCGCACTGCGGACACGCCGACGCCTCTGCCCGAGGCGGATCAAAGCGTGCATCGCACTTCGGGCAGCGGTGGATAAGGGGCATGGCGGGTGAGTTGGGAACGATAATGCGAACCACCAAGACACTAAGACCACCAAGTCACACCAAGAAAAAATTCAAAGAAGGCTTTGCCTTTCTTGGTGCAACTTGGTGAACTTCGTGCCTTGGTGGTTCACCCTATTCACCGTCGGCGCGTACTACCGCCGAGGATGGAACCGAGCACGCCGCGAATGATCTCGCGCCCGACCTGCGAGCCAATGGCGCGTACGGCCGATTTGGCCATCGTCTCGCCGAGCCCTTCGCGACGCCCACCGCGCGGTCCGGTGCTGCCGCCGAGAAGCCCACCCAGGCCGTCGAGCCAGCCACCGCCCGAGGCCGGTGCTTCGGCTGGCGCACTGCCGGGTACCGAGTCATGCGCAGGCGCTTCCGTTTGAGCCGGTGAGGCGGCGGGCGCACTGCCCTTGAGCTTCTCATACGCCGATTCGCGATCAAGCGTCTTTTCGTACACCCCGTAGACCAGCGAGCCCTTGATAACACCTTGGCGTTCGTCAACATTCAGCGGACCGATGCGCGACGCTGGCGGCAGGATGAAGGCGCGCTCGACAATGGTTGGCCGCCCTTTTTCATCGAGGAAAGACACCAGCGCCTCGCCGACACCGAGTTCGGTGATGACGGTCGCGGCGTCGAACTTCGGATTGGGGCGCAGAGTATCCGCTGCCGTCTTCACCGCCTTCTGGTCGCGCGGCGTGAAGGCGCGCAAGGCGTGCTGCACGCGATTGCCAAGCTGGCCGAGGACAGTATCGGGAATATCCAGCGGGTTCTGCGTGACGAAATAGACGCCGACACCCTTCGAGCGGATCAAGCGCACGACCTGCTCGATCTTCTCCAGCAGGGCCGGTGGCGCTTCGTTGAAGAGCAGGTGCGCCTCGTCGAAGAAGAACACCAGCTTCGGCTTGTCCATGTCGCCGACTTCGGGCAGTTGCTCGAACAGCTCGGACAGCAGCCAGAGCAGGAAGGTCGAGTACAAACGCGGCGAGGTCATCAGCTTGTCGGCGGCGAGGACGTTGACGACGCCTTTGCCAGCGTCGGTCTGCATCAGATCGTTGATATCGAGCATCGGCTCGCCGAAGAAGACATCCCCGCCCTGCTCTTCCAGCGTCAGCAGACCGCGCTGGATGGCACCGATCGACGCTGCCGAGACATTGCCGTATTCGGTGGTGAAGGTTTTCGCGTTCTCGCCGACATGCTGGACCATGGCGCGCAGATCCTTGAGGTCGAGCAGCAGCAGGCCGTTGTCGTCGGCGATCTTGAATACCAGTTGCAGCACGCCGGCCTGCGTGTCGTTGAGGTTGAGCAGGCGCGCCAGCAGAATCGGCCCCATGTCCGAAATCGTCGTGCGTACCGGATGCCCTTGCTCGCCGGCCACGTCCCAGAAAGTGGCCGGGAACTTCGCCGGTGCCCAGTCGTTGATACCGAGCGATTCCAGCCGTTGCTTGAGTTTCGGGCTCTCCGCGCCGGACGCAGAAAGCCCCGAAAGATCGCCCTTGACGTCGGCCATGAAAACCGGGACGCCGATACTGGAAAAACGCTCGGCAAGGACCTGCAGGGTGATCGTCTTGCCAGTGCCGGTGGCGCCGGTGATCAGGCCATGTCGATTGGCCAGCGCGGGCAACAGGCCGAGGTCGGTTTGTTCATGCCGGGCAACAACGAGAGGATCAAACATCGGCGACTCCAAATAGAGGAATAGGACGGGAAGAAGGGGGCCAAAGTGCTAAAATGCTCGGCTTTATTATCAACCATTTGCGGCAATCTTTGTTATCCCGGCATCCTGCCAAACAAGCTTGCTCAAACACAGCACAAAGACGAGGTTAGCATGGCCGGACACTCCAAATGGGCCAA
>JBBQAT010000157.1:0-9584 GCA_038316625.1 Burkholderiales bacterium | reverse complement strand
ACTTAAAGGGGAATAAACATGAAATGGCTCATTGCAGCACTGTCGCTGGTTTCCGTTCAGGCAGGGGCGCTAACGCTGACCACTGAAGACTATCCACCCTTCAATTTCTCCACTGACGGTGGAAAGACGATGACGGGTTCGTCATCAGAGATCATGAATGAAGTTCTGAAACGCACAGGGATCAAAGCCACTATCAATCTCTATCCGTGGGAGCGTGCTTACAAATCGGCTCAAGACGATAAGGACACCTGCGTCTATTCCACTACCCGCACAGAAGCCAGAGAAAAACTGTTTAAATGGGTTGGCCCTTTGGTTTCTGACAGCTGGGTGCTTTACGCCAAAGCCGATAGCGCAATCACCATCAGCACTCTGGATGACGCGAAAAAGCATACGATCGGAGGATATCAAGGCGACGCAAAGACTGTTTTCCTTAAAGAAAAAGGCTTCAAGATCGATGAAACCATGAAGGACGAGCAAAACGTCAAGAAACTTGATGCAGGCCGCATTGACCTATGGGTTGCGGGAAACGTTTCGGGGCCCTGGATAGCGAAAAGCAATAGCGTAAAGGTCAAACCTGTTCTTACATTCAAGGAAGTCCAGATGTACGCGGCCTGCAATCTGGCTATGCCTGATGCCGATATTGCCAAAATGAATGATGCAATAAAAGCCATCAAGGCTGATGGAACGTCCGACAAATTCTTGAAGGCTTATCAATAATCCAGATGGTTTAAGGAGGGGGTGGACGCCCCCTCTGCAGAAAACACTGCCTCGTCCCTCGGCTTGGCTCCAATGCTAAAATCGGCGCTTGCCGAACATGGAGCCGAATCGAATGAACTTTGCCCCCCCTGCTTTCGAATCCCGAATAGTTGCCCCTGAGAACCTTGCCACGCGTCTTGCACAATTGCCGCGTCCGCTGGTGTTCACCAATGGCTGCTTCGACATCCTGCACCGTGGTCACGTCACACTGCTCGCGCAAGCTCGTGCCTTGGGCATGTCGATGGTGGTCGCACTCAACTCGGACGCATCGGTCAAGCGACTGGGAAAGGGCGATGACCGTCCGGTCAATACCTTGGCTGACCGCCTGGCGGTAATGGCTTCGCTCGAATGTGTTTCGCTGGTGACCTGGTTTGACGAGGACACGCCAATCGAGCGCATTATCGACTGCAAACCGGACGTACTGGTCAAGGGCGGTGATTGGCCGGTGGAGAAGATCGTCGGCAACACGGAAGTCGCCGGATGGGGAGGAAAGACGGTGTCAATCCCCTTCGTCCACCTGAAATCAACAACGGCATTGCTCGACAAGATTCGCAAGCTGTAGCCGTTCAGGGCGGACACTCCGCCCTGAACAATCTTTATAACTTCTGTTCGACCCAAGCCGGCACGGAAGCCAGCGCCGCCGGCAGCTTGGCCGGTTCGGTCCCGCCGGCCTGCGCCATGTCTGGACGCCCGCCTCCTTTGCCGCCGACCTGTTGGGCGACCATATTAACCAGTTCGCCAGCTTTGACCTTCCCGATCAGGTCGGGGGTCACTCCAGCGATCAGTGTAACTTTTCCACCCACCGTTGACGCCAGAACAACCACGGCCGACTTGAGTCTGTCGCGCAACCTGTCCAGCGTTTCGCGCAGCGCCAGGACATCAGCACCGTCGAGCAGTGCCGACAGCACGCTGATGCCTTTCACGGCCACCGCTTTATCGATCAGGCCATCGCCTTGCGCCGCAACCTGTTTACTCTTGAGAAGCGCGAGCTCGCGTTCAAGTTGGCGCACCTGATCGAGAATCGAATAAACGCGGGCCTGCACATCACCCGGCAGCACTTTCAGGGTTCCGGCAACACCGCCAAGAACCGTTTCCATACCCTGCATGTAAGCAAGTGCATTGTCGCCAGTAATGGCTTCCACACGGCGCACTCCCGCAGCCACGCCACCTTCGGCAACGATGGTGAATATGCCGATATCTCCGGTACGGCGCACATGCGTTCCACCGCAAAGTTCGCGAGAGGAGCCGATGTCGATGACACGCACTTCGTCGCCGTATTTTTCGCCAAAGAGCATTGTCGCGCCGATGTTCTGCGCCTCGGCAATCGCCATTACACGGTGCTGGCAATCCTCATTGGCCAGAATCTCGGCATTGACGATATTTTCGACCTGTCGAATCTGCTCGTCAGTCATTGGCTGGTTGTGCACGAAATCGAAACGGGTCTTGTCCGGATCGACCTGCGAGCCCTTCTGCTGTACGTGCTCGCCGAGCACTTCACGCAAGGCCTTGTGCATAAGGTGAGTGGCCGAGTGATTGCGCATGATGCGCTTGCGGGCCAGCAAATCGACCTTGGCATTGACGGCATCGCCGACCTTCAGGCGACCCGTCCTGAGCACGCCCTGATGGCCGAAAACGGAGGCCAGAATCTTCTGCGTATCCTCGACAGCGAAAATCCCTTGCGCCGACTGCACCACGCCGCGATCACCGACCTGGCCGCCGGATTCGGCGTAGAACGGCGTCTCGTCGAGCACGACAACGCCCAGATCACCTTCATTCAATTCACTGACCGGGCTGCCGTCCTTGTACAGCGCCAGGATCTGGCCCCTGAACTCAAGCGTTTCATAACCGTGGAAAAACGTCGACGCGCCGCTGTATTCAAGCGCCGTCACCATCTTGAACTTGCCTGCGGCTCGCGCCTGATCCTTCTGCCGATTCATCGCCGCTTGGAAACCGGCGCTATCGACGGTCACACCACGTTCGCGGCAGATATCAGCCGTCAGATCGAGCGGAAAACCGAAGGTGTCATGCAGCTTGAAGGCGGTATTTCCGTTAAACACGCCCGATTTGCCATCATTCGCGCCCATCGCGGAAAGCTCGCCTTCAAGAATTGCCATGCCATGTTCGATGGTCGAAAAGAAACGATCTTCTTCCTGACGCAGCACGTCGGTGACTCGTTTCTCACCAACCACCAGCTCCGGGAAGGCACCGCCCATTTCGGCCACCAGATCCGGCACCATGCGATGGAAAAAAGCGGCACGTACCCCAAGTTTGTAGCCATGGCGAATAGCGCGCCGGATGATACGGCGCAGGACGTAACCGCGCCCTTCGTTTCCGGGGATGACACCATCGGCAATCAGGAAAGAGCAGGCACGGATATGGTCCGCCAGCACGCGCAGCGATGGGCCGTCGGCATCCGGACACTCCGTTTCGCGCGCCGCCGCCTTGATCAGGCTCTGGAAGAGATCGATCTCGTAGTTGGCATGCACATGTTGCAACACGGCCGCCAAGCGCTCCAGGCCCATACCGGTATCAACCGAGGGCTTGGGTAGCAGATGCATGACGCCCGCCTCATCGCGATTGAACTGCATGAAGACGTTATTCCAGATTTCGATGTAGCGATCACCATCTTCATCCGGCGATCCAGGCGGACCGCCTGGAATATGCTCGCCGTGATCGTAGAAAATCTCGGTGCATGGGCCGCAGGGGCCGGTGTCGCCCATCATCCAGAAATTGTCCGAAGCGTAACGCGCCCCCTTGTTGTCGCCGATGCGCACGATACGTTCGGCCGGGATACCGATCACCTGGTGCCAGATATCGTACGCCTCGTCGTCCTCGGCATAGACCGTCACCCACAGGCTCTCCTTTGGCAACTTATAGACGTCGGTCAGCAGTTCCCAAGCGTACTTGATGGCGTCCAGCTTGAAATAGTCGCCGAACGAGAAATTGCCAAGCATCTCGAAAAAAGTGTGGTGACGAGCGGTATAGCCGACGTTCTCCAGATCGTTGTGCTTGCCGCCGGCGCGAACGCACTTTTGCGACGTCGTCGCGCGGTTATACGGGCGCTTGTCAAACCCAAGGAATACATCTTTGAACTGATTCATCCCGGCGTTAGTGAACAGCAGGGTCGGATCGTCGTGCGGAACGAGAGAACTCGAGGCTACAATTTGATGGCCTTTGGACTCAAAGAATTTGAGGAATTTCTCGCGGATTTCGGCGCTTTTCATCGGTATAAGTCCCTGAAGGGGCGTGTTTCAAAGGCTTTCGATTTTAGCACTGAACCGGCATTGGCAGACGGACCGAAGATTGGTCCAGAATCCGTTTGAGCCAACGGGCTTGTTGGACACGGGAATCGCGAAAACAGCCAACTTACCGGCTATTTGTGCATGGTGTTATTCCTTAATAACATGGGATAACAAGCCTCCGAGCCGCCATAATGGGGCTAATCATTCACCCAACCGCGCCATGAGCGGCAAGCGGCAACCAACCACCATTGAGCGGCCTTACCATCTGACACAGATTTATTCATCAAAAAAATGGAATAGCGTTTCAAAAATATCTTGAACCGCGTTTCTTCTTGGCGTATATTTGGATTTGGCTTGGTGTCGGACTTGTATTTTTCTTTGCGAGCCAACACAAAAGGGGTTTCTTTTTTCACAACCGAGGAGGTAGTTATGCAAAAAAATCTGAAGAAGGTGCTGGGGGCGGTGGTGCTGTCGGTGTTTGCGATGAGTACGGTACAGGCGCGGGACTTCCGCTCAGCGGACGTTCACCCGCTCGACTATCCGACGGTAATGACGGTCAAGAAGATTGGCGAAATCATCAGCCAGAAGACCGGCGGAAAATACAACGTCAAAGTCTTTGGCAACAGCGCCCTCGGCTCCGAGAAAGACACTGTCGAACAAGTCAAGATCGGTGCCCTGGACATGGTTCGCGTCAATACCGCCGCCTTCCACAGCATCGTCCCTGAAGCCATGGTTCCGTCCTTCCCCTTCATCTTCCGTGACATCGCCCACTTCCGCAAGACCATGAACGGCCCGCAGGGAGACCAGATTCTGGCCGCCTTCGACAAAGCCGGTTTCGTCGGTCTCGCCCTATGGGAATCCGGTGCCCGCTCCATCTACGCCAAGAAAGAAGTGCGCAACCTCGCTGACGTCAAAGGCATGAAGATTCGCGTTCAGCAATCTGACCTGTGGGTTGCCCTGGTCCAGGCCATGGGTGCCAACCCGACCCCGATCCCCATGGCGGAAGTCTACACCGCCCTGAAGACCGGCCTGGTCGATGCCGCCGAAAACAACTACCCCTCCTACGAGACGGCCAAGCACTTCGAAGCCGCCCCGATTTATAGCGAAACCCAGCACGTGATGGCCCCGGAAGTTCTCGTCTTCTCCAAGAAGGTCTGGGACACGCTGACCAAGGAAGAGCAGCAGATCATTCGCGACGCCGTCAAGGAAACCATCCCTTACTACATTGACTTGTGGACCAAGAAAGAACAAGCCTCCAAGGACATCACCATCAAGGCCGGTGCCAAGTACGTGACCGACGTCAACAAGGCCGAGTTCGTCGGCGTAATGAAGCCCGTCTGGGACAAGTTCTCCCCGACCCCGGAACTGAAGAAACTGGTTCAGGATATCGTCAACACCAAGTAATTCGGGGTGCTCTAGTGTGACCATGAAACTCGAAGGTGCGGCCACGCCCCTTCGAGTTTTTTCTGGAAAAATGCAATGAACTGGCTAACAACCCTTGACGCCCGACTCTCCCGTTGGGCCATGTATCTCGCCGTCGCCTGCCTGCTCGGCATCGTCGGTGTCGTCGTCGGATCGGTGATCTGGCGCTATATTCTCAATGACGCACCCGCCTGGTCGGAACAGGTCGCCCTGATGCTGGTGATCAACGTCGCCATGTTCGGCGCCGCCGCTGGCGTGCGTGACGAAGGTCACATCGGCATGGAATCCCTGGTCGGCCTGCTGCCCAAGCCCTATCAATTCTGGATTGGCCAGATTGTCGGCTTCTTCTCCATTGTCTTTGGTGCCGCGCTCTGCTGGGGCTGCACCATGATGGCCATCTCGGTCTGGCCCAATGGCATCCCCACCCTGGGCATCTCCGAAGCCTGGCGCTACATCCCCTGCGTTGTCGCTGGCGTTCTGATCATCCTGTTCTCCATCGAACACCTGATCGCAATCAACACTGACAAGGAAGTGGTCCCATCATGGCACTGACCGTTCTCTGCATTTCATTCTCCCTCTTCCTGCTCCTCGGTGTTCCGGTCGCCTTCTCGATCGCCTTGAGTTGTCTGGCGACCTACTGGACCGAGGGTTTTCCGCTGGAACTTGCCTTCCAGAACATGATTTCGGGGATGAACGTCTTCTCCTTCCTGGCCATCCCCTTCTTCATTTTCTCCGGCGAGCTGATGCTGCATGGCGGCGTTGCCGACAAGATTGTCACTTTTGCCCGTAATCTGGTCGGCCACTGGCGCGGAGGTCTGGGCATGGCCAATGTCGTTGCCTGCACGCTGTTCGGTGGCGTCTCCGGTTCGCCGGTCGCCGACGTTTCGGCGATGGGCGGCGTCATGATCCCGATGATGAAGAAGGAAGGCTATAGCGCCGACTACGCCGTCAATGTGACGACGCATGCCTCGCTGGCCGGTGCGCTGATGCCGACCTCGCACAACCTGATCATTTACGCCTTCGCCGCCTCAAGCAGCAGTGGCATGCTGGCCGGTCACAACATCATGATCAAGGGCGCGTCGATTGGCGAGCTGATGTTCGCCGGTCTGTTGCCAGTACTGGTGTTGATGGCGTGCATGCTGTTTGCCGCCTACTGGGTCGCCAAGAAAGAAGGCTATCCCATCCGTGCCGACGGCTCCAGTACGCTGGACAAGTTTGCCGGCTGGAATGCCGTGATACGCTCCTGCATCGCGGCCATTCCCGGGATGTTCGTGATCGTGATCATTCTGGGCTGCATCATCGCGGGTATCACCACCGCCACGGAAGCGGCCGGCATCGCAGTGACGTACACGCTGCTCCTGACCTTTGTCGGGTATCGCACGATGAACTGGGCGAAGCTGATGAAGGCGGCCGCCAAAGCGGCCAAGACGACCGGCGTGGTGCTGCTGCTGATCGGCGTGTCGACGATGTTCCAGTACATCATGGCCATTCTGGAAATTCCGGACAAGACGGCCGAGTTGATGCTGGGTGCCACCAAGAACCCGTACATCATGTTCTTCCTGATCAATCTGATCCTGTTCCTGCTCGGGACCTTCATGGACATGGCCTCGACGATCCTGATCTGTACGCCGCTGTTCCTGCCGCTGGCCATTCAGATGGGCATGGGTCCGGTGCAGTTCGGGATGGTGATGCTGCTCAACTGTGCGCTGGGCCTGAACACACCACCCGTGGGAACGACCCAGTTTGTCGGTTGTGCCATCGGGGAAATTTCGGTGGAGCAGGTGATGAAGAGCATTCTTCCCTTCTATGGTGCCCTCTTCGCCGTCATGGCCGTCGTCACCTATGTGCCCGGGTTCTCGCTCTGGATTCCCACCCTGATCAAGGGCGCACCGGTTTATTGATTTGGAAAACCTGCAGCACCTTAACGGGATCTTCGGATCCCGTTTTTTCTTGGGGGCTGGTTTCTCGCATGGTATCGGGCTAAACTGAAAGCTCGTCTGCATACGCAGACACTCACGAGGAGCTAAATCATGGGTAAGGCAAAAGAAACCAGCAAGGAAACCAAGAAACAACCCGCCAAGAGTCCCAAGGAAAAAAAGGCGGCAAAGCAAGCCAAGAAACACGCCTCGGACACAACGCCGATCACTCCGCGCTGAATCCAGGAAAAGCATCGTTTCGGCGGACATCGATCCGCTGCGCTGCCTTTATTTCACGTCATACTCAAAACTCGCCGCAACCTGGCCTTCAATGACCACCTGAAGATGTCGGTGGCCGGCGGGTTCGTTTGGGCCAACGGCCCATTCACCATAGATCCTGCCGTCCACAGGTGCCAGTTGTCGCTGGCTGACCTGACTGCGCCGCGGGGCAGGAGGACTCAGGCTTTCATTCAGCAAATCCGTCGCCCCCTCCGCCTTGGGTAATGGCTTGGAATTGGGCAACAGGTATTCTTCGCGAACACTCAGACTGCTTTTTATGGTACGGACTTCAATAATCCAGCCGTAGCGCTGCCCTTGCCGATGCGGTACGACAAACGTCGGTTCGAAGATCACCTCACGAGGATTGGTCGCATCAAAGAGACCAAACTCTGCACTGACGATTTCGACGGGCGACTGTGCCGGGCTTGGAGGTGCCGCATGGGAAAGCGCAGCCACGCAGGCATAAACCGCTATCAGCACCTTACGACTCATGGCTTGACCTTCGTTTCGGCAAAAATGGCAATGCCGTGGAAGCCAATAAGCATGAGCTTCTCGCGACATGCCACGCCAGGATGACCGATTGACGGGCCTTCCGGGGTATCGGTACAGCGCTGGTTTTGGACACGCTCAATCGACAAACGGCGGCGTCACACCCTTCTTGAGAATGATATTCCCGTATTTGGCCGCTTCGCCGGTCATCACCACGGCAAAAGCCACCTTGGCGCGATCATAGAAGGCAAATCGGTCAATACGCGAAATAGCGGGGCCAGGCGCGCCACAGAATAGCGCCTCACGATAACGTTGCTCAACGGTCGGGTCGAGTTCATCACCTTCCACTGCGGCCATCATGATTAGTGGTTGCGCATAGCTATCGAGCTCAAACAGTGGAATGATGCCTTTGAGCAATACATCGACGCCCAGGCCATCGGCACGCAACACGCGCCCATTGATGCTGTGGCCAGGAAAATGTGCATCGGCCAGGATGATTTCATCACCGTGCCCCATTTCAGAAAGCACTTTCAAAAGTTCAGGAGAAACCGCTGGAGAAATTCCTTTAAGCATTTGCAATAGCCTTTCAGTAGGTTAAACATACGTCGTCTTGCTGGAAAACCAAAACGGGAACCCGAAGGCTCCCGTTTGAATACTAAACGAACCCGCGAGTTGACGGGAACGTACGCAGCATTTTAATCGTAGAGCACGGCGGCGATTTTCGGATCGTTCATGTTGGTTTTATCCCACCACATGAAGCCGGTATCGATGATCTTCGGCAGCTTCTCGCCCTTGAGCGCCTTGACGGCCGCTTCGACGGTCTTGTAGCCGATGCCGACCGGATTCTGCGTAATGGCGCCAGCCTGTTCGCCGCTCGCAATGGCGGCCTTCTGCTGCTTGCCGGAGTCGTAGCCGATGATCACGATCTTGCGCTTCATTTCCTTGGCGGCGTTCAGAACACCGATGATCGAGCCTTCGTTGGCACCGAAATAGCCCTTCAGGTTCGGGTTGGCTTGTAAAACGGCCTTGGCGATTTCCGTCGACTTCAGCTGGTCGCCGGCACCATATTGAACGCTGACGATCTTGATGTTCGGATAGGCCGACTTCATCTTTTCAAGGAAGCCGTCGCGACGATCGATACCGGTGCGGCTGGTCTGGTCATGGACCAGGACGGCCACGTCGCCGGCCTTGCCGACGAGTTCAGCCATTTTTTCGGCGGCCAGGGCGGCAGCCGCCTTGTTGTCGGTGGTGGTCGTCGTCAGCGGAATATCGCTATCAACGCCCGAGTCAAAGGCGATGACCGGGATCTTGGCGTCCTGAGCCTTCTTCAGCAGCGGCGTGGCGGCCTTGCTGTCGAGCGCGGCAAAGCCGATAGCGGCCGGTTTCTTGGCCATCGCGGCAGAAAGCATGTCGATCTGCTTGTCGACCATGGCTTCGGTTTCCGGGCCTTCGAAGGTCACTTTGACCTTCAGGTCCTTGG
>JBBQAT010000156.1:0-9586 GCA_038316625.1 Burkholderiales bacterium | reverse complement strand
GCCGCAAAAGCCGCCGCTCACGCTCGACGCCTTTGCTCGCTCGCCCCTACTCAAGGATCTGAAGAAAAGGATCGAACAGGCCGCCGCCAAAACCCCGGTGCTCCTGCTCAAGAGCGCCTCCGGCAACATCGCCGAAATGTGCGCGCGTACCCTGCAAACGCCGAAGACGCCATGGCTCGATCTCTCTGCTTCGAGCGCGCCCCTGACGCAGGAGATGCTCGAAAATGCCGGAGGCGGCATCCTGTTTGTCGCCGATCTGATGCGGCTCGGCAAACTTCAGCAGAAGAACCTCGCTTATGCGCTGGAACGCATCGAGAAGTGCAACCTGCAAATGGTTGTGGCCTCCTCCCGCCCACTTTCGACGCTCGCTGAAGCCGGCTGGGATCCCGTGCTGGTGGCTCGTCTGGGCGAGGTATGGGTGGCTTTGCCACAACTTTCCGGCCATTCCGACGACGTCCCCGAAATCGCCTCGCTGGTTCTGACCCATCTGGTCGAACGCAATGAAGTGCCCTCGCGTCACTTTTCGATTGGCGCCCTGAACGCGCTGCGCCTGCACCATTGGCAGGGTGAATGGGCCGAGTTGTTGGCGACGGTGAAAAATCTTGCCTTGTCCGCGCTCGACGAAGAGATTTCGGTCGATGATGTCGAAAGCATTCTGTTGCGCGATGCCGGCGACGCACCCAGACTGCCGCTGGTGCTGCCCATGTTCAATCAGCCTCTGCGCGACGCACGTGAAGCTTTCGAGCGGCTCTACTTCGAACATCATCTGAAGAGCGAACGCGGCAACATGACGCGTGTCGCCGACAAAACCGGCCTGGAGCGGACCCATCTGTATCGCAAACTCAAGCAACTGGGTTTGAACCTGGGGCGGCGCAGCGAAGACCAGGAGTGATGCCATCTGGCATAAATTCAGGGGGAGGTGAAGCGTGAGAATTGTCATCCTTGGTGCGGGACAGGTCGGCACCAGTGTTGCACAGAGTCTCGTTTCAGAGAGCAACGACATCACGGTCGTCGATAACAACCGTGAGCGTCTCGAAAACCTTCAGGTACGGCTTGATTTGCGAACCGTTGTCGGCAACGCCATCCTGCCATCGACCCTGCGCGACGCCGGACTGCACGACGCCGACATGCTGATTGCCGTGACGCAAAGCGACCAGACCAATCTTGTGGCCTGCAAGCTGGCGCACTCGCTGTTCAACGTTCCCAAGCGGATCGCCCGCCTTCGTTCCGCCGAGTATCTGGACAATCCGGCGCTGCTCGCCGAAGCGAATTTTGCCGTCAGTTATGCGCTTTGCCCGGAGCAGGTGATCACCGACTATCTGATCCGACTGGTTGAGTTTCCCGAAGCCCTGCAGGTACTGCATTTTGCCGAAGGTCGTGTCGCCCTGGTCGGTATCAAGGCCTACGCCGGCGGGTTGATGGTCGGCAAACCGATCAGGGAAATGCGCGAGCATCTGGGTGACAACGTCGATGCCCGAATATCGGCCCTCTTCCGTCGCGACCATCCCGTCACCCCCACCGGCGATACGATCATCGAGGAGGGTGACGAAGTCTTTGTGCTGGCCGCCGAAGAGCATATCCGCCGCGTCATGATCGAAATGCGCCGGATGACGGCGCCGGTGAAGCGGGTCATCATCGCCGGCGGCGGCAACATCGGCTTGCGTGTTGCGCAAAGGCTTGAAGGCCGTTGCATGGTCAAGCTAATCGAAAGCAATGCGGCGCGTACGCAGACGATCGCCAACCTGATCGGCAGCGGCCTGGTACTGCTCGGTGACGCCACTGACGAAGATCTGTTGCACCAGGAGTCGATCAGCGAGACCGATCTTTTTCTCGCCCTGACCAACGACGAAGAAGACAACATCATGTCAGCCTCGCTGGCCAAGAACCTGGGCTGCAAGCGGGTGCTGGCGCTGATCAACCGGCGTTCCTATGCCGATCTGGTGCAGGGTGGGCCGATTGACATCGCCATCTCCCCGGCACAGGTTTCAATCGGCGACCTGCTCACCCACGTTCGCAGCGGCTTTGTGGCCAAGGTGCACAGTCTCCGGCGTGGCGCCGCCGAAGCCATCGAGATCGTCGTGCACGGCGACGAAAAGAACTCCCGTGTGGTCGGTCGTCGGGTTGAGCAACTGCCGGTGATTCCTGGTGCAACCCTGGTGGCTATCGTTCGCGATCTCGACCGGTATGAGGATATTGCCTACGCCGGCATGGCCAAGATAAAAAAGAAAGGGCATGTGGTCATTGCGCACAAGCATGAGGTCATCAAGAGCGCCGATCACGTCATCGTTTTTTGTCTTAACAATCGAGTCATCAAGAAGGTTGAGAAGCTATTCTCGGTTGGACTGCACTTTTTCTGATCGCAAGGCCATGAGAATCTATTTTCCGATAATCCGGGTACTTTCGCTGGTGATTTTCATTTTCGGATTGACCATGCTGGTCCCTGTCGGTATCTCGTGGGTTATGCATGACGGCGCGGAGCGCGCTTTTGACGAAGCTCTCCTGTCAACCCTGGGCGTCGGGCTTGCTCTGTGGGGCTTAACGCACCGCGACAAGCGCGACCTGACGATCCGCGACGGCTTCCTGATGGTCGCGCTGGTGTGGACGGTATTGCCGTTATTCGCTGCGCTGCCGCTGATGATTCATCTCGATGTCAGCTTTACCGACGCTTATTTCGAAGCCGTGTCCGGGCTGACGACAACCGGGGCGACGGTCTTCGCGGATCTGGACAAGATGCCGGTTTCGATCAACTTCTGGCGCACCCAGCTCGTCTGGCTGGGCGGCATGGGTTTGATCGTTCTCGCCGTAGCCATACTTCCCCTGCTCGGTATCGGGGGTCGGCAGATGTTCAAGGCCGAGACGCCGGGGCCAATGAAGGATTCTAAAATGACTCCGCGCATCGCGCAGACTGCCAAGGGATTGTGGGGAGTTTATGCCGGCATAACGGTGTGCTGCATGCTGTCGTACCGCTGGGCCGGCATGAGCTGGCTGGATGCCGTCATGCACTCCTTCTCGACCATGGGTCTGGGCGGCTTTTCGAGCCATGACGCGAGTTTCGGCTTTTTCGACTCGCCGGCCATCGAAACGGTCTGCATCGTCTTCATGCTGATCGCCGGAATGAACTTCGCCACCCACTTCATCGCGCTTTCCGGCCGTTCAATCCGGCCTTACATCACCGATCCCGAGGCGATCTGGTTTATCGTTGTCACCCTTGGCAGCGTTCTGGGAATCGCCGTATTCCTCAATGAAAACGATGTCTATGCCAGTTTTTCGGAAGCCTTCCGCTATTCGGCATTCAACGTCGTTTCGATTGCCACCACCACCGGATATGCCACCACCGACTTCTATCTCTGGCCCCTGTTCGCTCCGCTGTGGATGCTTTTTCTCTCCAGCTTCGCCACCAGTGCCGGCTCAACCGGCGGCGGCATCAAGATGATCCGTGCCATCGTGCTGTACAAGCAGGTCAACCGCGAGCTGGTGCGCGCCATTCATCCGGACGCCGTCTATCTGGTGAAAATCGGTTCCGAGGTGGTGCCCGGCAACATCCTTTTTGCCGTGCTCGCCTTCAGCTTCATGTACATGGTCAGCATTGTCTCAATGACCCTTCTGCTCTCGTTCTCAGGGCTGGATATCATCACCGCCTTTTCGGCGGTCGTTGCCTGCATCAACAATACCGGGCCGGGGCTCAATCAAGTGGGGCCGGCGACGACCTTTGCTGTATTGAGCGACTTTCAGACCTGGGTATGCACCTTTGCCATGCTGCTTGGGCGTCTGGAAATCTTCACGCTGCTGGTCGTATTTTCCCCGTCCTTCTGGCGCCGTTAGCACAGAACGCTACGTCCGTGGTGGCGCTTGCCCTGCGAACGCGGGATAATCGCCGCTTCCCGGCGAACTTTCGCCTGTCTCCACCCCCTTCGGCAGAACCGACGTGACCCGACCCCGCAACGACACCTTCCTGCGCGCCCTGCTCGGGGAGCCGACTGAATATACGCCGATCTGGCTGATGCGCCAGGCCGGGCGCTACCTGCCCGAATACTGCGAGACCCGCAAACGCGCCGGCAGCTTCCTGCAACTGTGCAAGAACCCGGCCATGGCGTGCGAAGTGGCGCTGCAACCGCTCGCCCGCTTTGACCTCGACGCAGCAATCCTCTTCTCCGACATCCTCACCGTCCCCGACGCCATGGGGCTGGGGCTTTATTTCAGCGAAGGCGAAGGGCCGAGATTCGAACGCCCGTTGCGCGAGGAATGGGCGATTCGCGACTTGACGGCGCCGGACCCTTACGATCACCTGCGTTACGTGATGGACGGCGTCTCTGAGATCCGACGCGCGCTGGACAACTCGGTACCGCTGATCGGATTCTCCGGCAGCCCCTACACGTTGGCCTGCTACATGGTCGAGGGCGCTTCGAGCAGTGATTATCGCCACATCAAGACCCTGATTTATGAGCGACCGGATTTGATGCATCAAATCCTGTCGGTGACTACAGACGCAGTGATCGCTTACCTTAATGCCCAGATCGAGTCCGGCGCGCAGGCCGTGATGATTTTCGACTCGTGGGGCGGTGGCCTCTCGGCAGCGGCCTATCCTGAGTTTTCGCTACAGTACATGCAACGCATCGTCGCCGGCTTGATCAAGGAAAAAGACGGCGAACGCATTCCCTCGATCGTCTTTACCAAGGGGGGCGGACTGTGGCTGGAAGCGATCGCCGCGATCGGCTGCGACGCCGTCGGCCTCGACTGGACCATCGACATCGGCGAAGCACGCCGACGCGTCGGAAAGCAGGTCGCCTTGCAGGGCAATCTCGACCCCTGTGTGCTCTTCGCTTCGCCCGAGCGGATTGCCGCCGAAGCGAAGAAAGTCCTCGACAGCTATCATCGCCAGGGCGGCAGCAATAGCGGCCACATCTTCAATCTCGGGCATGGAATATCGCAATTCACCCCGCCTCAGCACGTGACAGCGCTTGTTGAAACAGTGCACAACTACAGCAAAATTCTGCATAAAAGTATATAAACCATTTCCAACATTCGAGTTGACTTATGCACAGAAATGGTTTTAGCGTCATCTCTTCGTCGCACGTTTTATCAGAATCAGGGACTTGTCTTAAATCCTTGTTTATTAACAATAAAAAAAACAGCCTTTTTTTGCGGCACAGTACCTCGCCCCCTGCCGTCAGAGCGTTTGGAGCACGATTGGATGATTAACCCACAGACTTATCCACAGAAAATGTGAACAACTAAGAATGGCCTGTAATTTTAATGTGTTACACAACGTATACAGTATCAACACGAACTTTGTTGGCTAACATAGGCTGACTGAAGCCTCCTCAAATCCAGGGTGGGTAAAGATTGATCCTGAAAAACGCCGTTGAGCGTAGTACCACTATCGCTGGCCCTCATCAAATTTGATGTTGCGGCGGTCGCGCTCAACGGTGGTATCCATTTGATCGAAGCGCATAGACAGCTCAGCATGCAGATCGCCCGCGTCGCACTCGATGTTCCACTGCACCGCCTTTTTGACTATCGCGTTCCCGATGGCGAGCCATTATCGTCGTGCGATATAGGGCGCCGGGTTCGCGTCCCCTTTGGCGCGCGATCGCGCATCGGCATCCTCGTCGATCTGCCCGCCGCCAGCGACTTTCCCTTCGCCCAGCTCAAATCGATCGAAGCCGTGCTGCGCGACCTCCCGGCCCTGCCGTCCGAGTGGTTCCGCCTGAGCGAATTCTGCGCCGCCTACTACCAGGCGCCGCTCGGCGAAGTCATGCTGTCCACGCTGCCGGCCGGCCTGCGCCGTATCGACCCGCCGACGGCGCGCAGCCAGTGCCGGGTAACGAAACTGCCGCCTCCGCAAGACCCGCCCAAACTGACTGTCGAGCAACAGAAGGCGTTGACGACACTGGCCGACGCCGGCAACGGTTTCAAGGCCTACCTGCTGCACGGCGTCACCGGTAGCGGCAAGACCGAGGTCTATCTGCGCCTGGTTGAACGCGCCCTGGCCGCTGGCCGGCAGGTGCTGCTGCTGGTCCCCGAAATCAACCTGACGCCGCAGCTCGAAGCGCGCGTCGCCGCCCGCTTCCCCGACGCCGGGCTGGTCAGTCTGCACAGCGAGCTTTCCGAAGCGGCGCGCACGCGCAACTGGCGTGCAGCACTGGCGGGCAGCGCCCGCATCGTGCTCGGCACGCGCCTGGCGGTGTTCACCCCGATGCCCGATCTTGGCCTGATTGTCGTCGATGAAGAACACGACGCCTCGTTCAAGCAGCAGGACGGGATGCGCTACTCGGCGCGCGATGTCGCCGTCTTCCGCGCCCGCGAACGCGACGTCACCATCGTGCTCGGCTCGGCCACGCCCTCGCTGGAGAGCTGGGCGAATGCCACCGACCCGCGTACCCCGGCCCGCTACACCCTGCTCACGCTGCAAGAGCGCGCCGTCACCAACGCCCGCCTGCCGCTGATCCAGCGCATCGACACACGGCTGGAGAAGTTGCACGACGGGCTGTCCGGCGCGCTGTTGCTGGCTATTGAAAAACGCCTGGCGCGTGGCGAGCAGAGCCTGGTCTTTCTCAACCGGCGCGGCTACGCACCGGTGCTCGCCTGCCCCTGCTGCGGCTGGATCTCGCACTGCACGCGCTGCGCCGCCAATCTTGTCCTGCATCTGGCCGATGCGCGCCTGCGCTGTCACCACTGCGGCTTTGAAAGCCGCGTCCCGAAAACCTGCCCGACCTGCGGCAATCAGGACATCCAGCCCTTCGGGCGCGGCACCCAGCGCCTGGAAGAAGTGCTCGCCGCGCGTTTCCCGCAGGCGCGCATCCTGCGCGTCGACCGCGATTCGGCGAAAAGCCGCAAGCAGTGGGAAGTGCTGGTTGAGCAGATTCACGGCGGTGCGGCCGACATCCTGGTCGGTACGCAGATGCTGGCCAAGGGGCACGACTTCCCGAAGCTGACACTGGTCGGCGCGCTCGGTGCCGATGCCGCGCTGTTCGCCGCCGACTGGCGCGCGCCCGAGCGGCTGTTCGCCCAGTTGATGCAGGTTGCCGGTCGCGCCGGACGCGCCGAGTTGCCGGGCGAAGTGCTGATCCAGACGCAGTTTCCCGAGCACCCGCTCTACGCCGCGCTGGTTCGTCACGACTACCCGGCCTTCGCCAACGAACAACTCAGGGAACGCGAACAGGCCGGCTTCCCGCCCTACACCTTCCAGGCCATGCTGCGCGCCGAGTCGCCGAAGATGGCCGACGCGCTGGCTTTTCTAACCACCGCGCGCGCCTGGCCACAAGCTGGAGTGCATGGCGATGTGATGCGCTACGACCCGGTACCGATGCGCCTGGCGCGGCGCGCCAATTTCGAGCGCGCCCAGTTGCTCGTCGAGTCGCCGTCGCGGCGCGCCCTGCAAGCCTTCCTCGGCGAGTGGGGAAGCGCGCTCGCCGCCATCAAGGCACCCTCGCGTCTGCGCTGGCATCTGGAGGTTGATCCGCTGGAGTTTTGAGTGGCGGCCAGACCCGGCTTGTGGTGTTTTCGCTGCGCCAGTCGAATAGAAATTCATCTCATCACCACCAGCAGATAAACGTATATACTTCACGTATACCCTCTCCAGGAGAACGAGATGACCATTGCCCGAATCTTTCAGTCCGGAAACAGCCAGGCCGTCCGCTTACCCAAGGATTTCCGCTTTGACGTGGATCAGGTCGAAATTTTTCGCCGGGGCGATGAAGTAGTTTTGAGACCCTTGCCGACCAGTGCAGCGGCAATTTTCGATGCGCTTGCTCTCCTGCCCGACGATCTCATGCCGGACGGACGCTACGATACGCTGCCCCAGGAGAGGGATGTGATCTGATGAGCGTGCGCTATCTGCTGGACACCACTATCTGCATCTACATTGCCAGGCACAACCCGCCCGAGGTACGCGAACGCTTTGCACGCCACACGGCCAGTGAGTTGGCGATGTCGGTAATCACACTAGGCGAACTGCGTTTCGGTGCGGAAAAAAGCCAGATGCGCGAACGCGCATTGAGCAGTATCCAGACACTGGCCCAGCGCATTACGCTTGAACCCCTGCCAGAGGCGGCCGCAGAGCACTACGGAGAGATAAGAGCCGAACTTCAAAAAAGCGGTCAGATGATTGGTAACAATGATCTCTGGATCGCCGCGCATGCCCGCGCTCAAGGCTGGATCATTGTTACTAATAACGAACGGGAATTCGTTCGTGTGCCGGGATTGAAGGTAGAAAACTGGGTCCGATGAGTTTTGCCGGTCCGGCCGGGGGGCCGACCTGTGCATTAGAAAGCACATGCTCGTAACGCCCGTCAATGGTTTTAAGCTTCGCCTATTGATTGGCTCGCCGCACGATTTACGCGATGGACAAGCGATCCAGCGGGCTGGCCACCCCGCGCCCGCCGCGATTGAGCACATGCGTGTAGATCATCGTCGTCGAAACATCCGAGTGCCCCAATAGCTCCTGCACGGTGCGGATGTCGTAACCGGCTTCCAGCAGGTGAGTGGCAAACGAATGCCTCAAGGTATGTGGACTGACCGTCTTCAAGATACCCGCCTGAAACGCTGCGCGTTTGACGGCACGCTGGATACGTTTTTCATCGACATGATGACGACGAACTGCGCCGCTGCGCGGATCGACCGAAAATCCAGGGGCAGCAAAAACGTATTGCCAACCGAGTGCGAGCGGAGCCGCCGGATATTTGACCGACAAGGCCGCAGGCAACCAGACCTCGCCCCGGCCATTGGCCCGATCTTCATCGTGAACCAGTTTACGGCGAGCGATCTGCAAGCGGAGCGGCTCCAGCAACTGCGCCGCTATCATTGTGACCCGGTCTTTACCGCCCTTGCCATCGCGCACGATCAATTCGCGCCGGGCAAGATCGACGTCCTTGATGCGCAGCCGCAAACCTTCCAGCAAGCGCAATCCGCTGCCGTAAAGCAGGCGAACGATCAGCCTGACCTCACCCTCCTCGAGGTGATCTAGTAACACTGCTGTCTCGTCGCTTGTCAAAACCGTTGGCAAACGTGCGGGTTTTTTGGCATGGGTCACGTCATCAAGCCAGGGCAGATCAATCTCCAGGATTTCCCGATAGAGAAAGAGCAGCGCACTCAACGCCTGATTCTGCGTTGCCGCACTGACATTGCGCTCAACCGCAAGCGAAGTCAGAAAAGCCTCGAGCTCACGTTTGCCCATTTCAGCCGGATGACGTGTTCCATGAAAGCGGATGAAGCGCTTGATCCAGCCGATGTATGCCGTCTCGGTTCGTATGCTATAGTGCTTCAAACGCAAATGAGCGCGCACCCGGACAAGCAGTTTTGGCGAATCCGGCGATGATCCAGCGGCAAAGGAGTTATCAGACATGGCAACCCTCGATTCAAAAAGTACTGTACTAATATACAGCAACTTACGCCCGTTCGCCAGATTATTGGTCAGTCCAATAATCTGTTTACTCGACGATGTGTCGTCTACATCACGTTGAACTAAACCGCTGACGCGGTGGTTGAGCACTCGACCCCCGCGTTGTTGTCTGCATCGCACGGGCCATGGCCCGAACCCCTATTCAAGTTGGCCCGTTGGCCAGCCGTTCTCCTGCTTGGGACTATT
>JBBQAT010000155.1:0-9596 GCA_038316625.1 Burkholderiales bacterium | reverse complement strand
CTGTCGGCTTCGATACCATTCTGAAAGTTATGGGTGCACTCGGCCTGAAGTTGCATGCGCAAACCAGTCATCCTGAGCAAGTTGCCTCTCAAGGAAAACCTCCGAAGTGATTGATTTGTATATTTGGAAATTTTCAAGATGCGTTCTGAAAGGCCAGCGTACATGGTGTTTCTTGGGGGGCGATTTGCGGCCTCGGCCCGCTTGCTTCGCTAACCCCTCGCTCCGCTTAGCAACGTTCGGCAACAAAAAAGGGCATCTGCCGTGAGGCAGACACCTTTAATGTTACGAGCGTGAGGAATCGGTTATTTCAATGCCTCGATACCAGCGCCAAAATTGATATGGAATGCTGCTCCATCCATCACGAGGGCGGGTACGGACTTGACACCGGCAGACTCCGCTTCTTTCAGACGCGATTTGTCGTTGCCGAGATGGACGATCTCAACATCGTATTTCACAGGGTCAAGTGCGTTGGCTACGTTCTGTTCGGCGGCAACGCATACCGAGCAGCCGGCGTGATAGAAAATGGCTTTGGTTTTCATGACTGTTCTCCTAGGTTCGTTAGGTGCCACATGGCACACGTACATAGTAGAAACAACGCCAGGCCCCGCAAAGAAGGCACTTATCGGTGCCCCGGTAACCTTTTGGTGTAACTTATGGAAAATAGAGGAAATAAAAATATGTCACCATCAGCGAAGTCAGCCTATTCACAACTCGAAGATGTGGTTGGTTGCAAGTGGTCTGTATCGGTTCTGCGATCCGTCGCCGAGGGCGTTTCGCGTCCTGGTGCATTGGAGCGTCACGTACTTTCAACCAAAGTTCTATCTGAGCGGCTACGTAAATTGACCACTTATGGTTTGCTATTCAAGCATGTTTACGCCGAAGTGCCACCCAGGACAGAGTATTCTCTGACACAGAATGGTCAAAAGCTGGTCAGCATTATTGATCAGATAAAGCTCCTGGATGACGAAATCAAGAGCTCCGAAGAAAGCGCTCCAGCGGACGCCAAAAAGTGGCGCCGCTGAGCTTGGACTTTCGGCGTCACGTACCGCTGATTCCGATGGCTTTTAGGAGAAAGTGAGATGGCATCCACCAAAGAGTACGACCAAGCGGCAAGCGACATTCGTCGACCGGGTACCGTGCGGGCGGACGGTGCGTTGGATACCAGAGAGCTGATTCGCTACGCCACGCTCGCGGCTTCCAGTCACAACACCCAGCCCTGGAAATTCCGCGTCCGGCCAGATTCCATCACCGTTCTGCCCGACTTCTCGCGACGGTGCCCGGCGGTCGATCCCGACGACAGTCACCTCTTCAAGAGCTTGGGCTGCGCAGCCGAGAATATTGTTCATGCCGCCGCCGCGCAGGGCTACGCGGCTGACGTCAGATTCGACCCCGCTGAAGAAGGCGTTGTCGTTCTTCTGAACCGTGTCGCCACGATGGGTGCTACGGATCTATATAAGGCGATAAGCAAACGTCAATGCGTAAAAACGGCGTATGACGGCACGCCACTTGGCGTGCCGGCGCTTGAAGCGCTGAAGAAAGCGGGCGCCGGGCAGAATGTCCGTACATTGATGTTGTCGGAGGCGCAAAACAACGCGGTCGTTGATTACGTCACGCGGGGAAATGTCGCCCAACTAACCGATTCCGCGTTTCGAGGCGAACTCGTTTCTTGGCTTCGCTTCAATCCGGGTCAGGCATTGAGCACGGGTGACGGCCTGTACGTGCGAACCAGCGGCCAGCCGGCATTACCAACGTGGTTCGCGAAATGGATTATCGGTCTGGTGCTTACACCCAAAGGGCAAGCCGAGACCGATGCAAAAAATCTTAGAAGTTCGGCCGGTGTGGCGGTCTTCGTCTCTCGCCATGACGATAAGCCCGCGTGGGTCGAAGCGGGACGCGCCTATCAACGCTTCGCCCTGCAAGCGACCGCGCTGAATGTCCGCATTGCGTTCATCAACCAGCCGATCGAGGTGCGTGCGTTGCGACCGCAGTTCGAATCGTGGCTGAAGCTCGGTGGAGAACACGCGCAACTCATGGTGCGTTTCGGTCACGGTCCCAGCGCAGCTTTCAGCTTACGTCGCCCAATCGACGACGTGATTATTGCGAACTAGTCCGCGGGGCTTGTAGGTAATGGCTTTGCACCCGGCCGTCGTCCCCGTTCCCTTCGGTCACTGGACGCTGCGCGATGAATCCGCGCAGCGCCGGTCACCTTGAACGTTGAGGCGGCTATGCCGACTTCCTACTCGATCATTCCCGCACGAGAAACGGATGCCGCTGAGATCGCCCGTCTGTCGCTCGAACTTGGCTATCAAACAACAGTCGATAAAACTCGGACGGCTCTTAAACAGATGTTGAGTTCACCGAGATATTTCGCCGTTGTTGCTTCCGTTAGTGCCGGGCGGCTGCTTGGTTGGGCGGTTGCCGAGCGCCGGCTAACCTTGGAGTCTGGCGAGTCCGTGGAACTAACCGGCCTAGTCGTCACCACTTCCGCACGCCGCCAAGGCGTGGGTAGGGCACTGGTAGCGACTGCCGAGCATTGGGCACTTCAAAATGGTTTCTCCTCTATCCGGGTTCGCTCCAACATTGCCCGAACGGAGTCGCACCCCTTCTATGAGCGCCTTGGCTTCGGGCGAGCGAAGACACAACATGCATACAAGAAACCGCTGCTTCCCGCCGGCTAGACCGGCGCTCAACCGCGCTCCCTTTGATCGCTGGGCGCTGCGCGATCAAACCGCGCAGCGCCGGTTCCGCACGGAAATGTCGCTGATGGTTAACCATGCCATGCACTCGGACGGGAATTTCGCGGCGCGCCATTTCCGGCGGTGATGGCCACGTTAGCCCACAAGCCATGACTGAATCCTTCGATCTTGACCTTTACGATGCGGTTGTCGCCAAGAATGGCGGCGCTGTCGTGGGAACTGGTCTAGTGGCACGCAACCCTTCCATCAAACGGACGTCCTCCCGCAAGCATCGCTTGCTCGCGGCCACCGCTTATGCCAAACCTTAGGCCTCGCAAGATATGACATCATCCCACTCATGGTTCTTCTGGGCAGCGCTGTCGGCATGCTTCGCTGCACTTACGGCTATCTTCGCCAAAATCGGGATTCAAGATGTGGACTCAGATTTCGCGACCTTGGTCCGAACGGGAATCATTATTTTCGTGCTTAGTGCTTTCGTTTGGTTTTCTGGAAAGTGGAGCAATCCCCTCGTCCTAACGCCAAAGACCTGGCTGTTCCTTACCCTGTCTGCGTTAGCAACTGGCGCGTCCTGGATCTGCTACTTCCGGGCACTGCAAATCGGTGATGCGTCGAAGGTGGCTCCGGTAGACAAGTTCAGCCTCGTTCTCGTTGCTCTTTTCGCTGTGATATTCCTTGGTGAACGACCTTCGTTGAGAGAATGGTCAGGTATTGGTCTAGTAGCGTCCGGAGTACTCTTACTGGCGTTCAAACGATAGGCCGCAAGCGAGGCCCCACCTCTCGCGCAAGCGGGGCGCCAATATTAGGTATTCAAAAGGAGGTCGGCGTGAAGATGAAGATCCGACGGATTGAGGTCAATGACCTGATGCAACAGGGCTACGTTTACGTCCTCACGGAACCCATGGGCCACAACTTCCACCCGGAGTTTCGCCCCGACCTGACACCGAACCAAATGCTAGAACTCGGTGTATTCGGCGGCAAGTACATGACCGACTGCGCCGCGGAGTATCCGGCCGATTGGTTCGAGAGTGCCGCTTTGTGCTCCGAACGCCACGATCCCGAGTTGAATTACTTTGGCGTGAACGCGTCGCAACCCCTTTCGGTCTGGAGGGCGAAAGGCTGGATCGACCAAAAGGATCCGCGGGGTTGGTTCCAATGGTACTGCCGTTACTTCTTGGGAAGACGCTCCCCCGACGATGAGCGCCAGGTTCGTCGCTGGCGGGCTGTTCAGCGGCACGTCGCGCAGGTCGTGAAGAACTGCCGACCAGGCCAGTTGGACTGTCGGCGTAAGCAAAGACAAGCTTTGCTGCACTGGGCCTATGATTCGCGGAAACTCTGAGCCGCCTGCGATCGATACCAATCCAGTGTTACAGGCCGATGCCATGGCATTGCTTGGGAAACTTGAGCAAGCAAAAGGTCGGCGTTCGGTGACGTTGGAAGACGTCAAGCCCTTGCCAGACGGTAGAGCGGTATAGTGGCTGGAAAATCGCGGAGCTGGCTTGGCAACCATTGTTAACTTTCTGTCTTCAGCTCAGGGCGGCACAGACATTAAATTGAACGGGCCGATCGAGTATCAAAAATGAAATCCATTCCTAACTTGGCGCGCAACCTCGCTCTCTTCACTCGCTGGACGCTGCGCGGCGGCGCCGGTTAGCTTCACGTTAGGCGTCGCAAATCATGTCCCCACGCCTTCGCTTTCTGGCTCTGGCACCACTGGCGCTCGCTGTGTTTCCCGCCATTGGTCAGCGCCAAGCTGATACCGGTCAGCATGTCTTTGCATGCATATCGCAGCAACACCTTCAATGCGGCTGCGAAATCAAACTGAACGTGCCGCGCTGCAGCAATCAGTCCTTCTCTAGCCAGCCACACCTGTTTTCAGAACTCTCCCCGAACGCTCCACTGTGGATCAGCATCGACGGCCAGGAACGGTCGTTACCCGAGGTACTCCAGATGCACCTGATCCGAGACTGTCCAATTTCCCTACAGTGGGCACAACTTTCAACACCCTCAATTTCCCATCTCATCGCCTGCTGCTGGCAGGCCAGAGGTGAAGCAATCAGGGCCTCCATAGGGCATTGATTTTTCCAAAAAAACTGGATACTGTATTAGCTAACAATAATTATCTAATGTCCAATTAGCGTGTTTTATAAGCGGGTGGGTATGGGGATCAAATGCTTACAAAAGCCGGCAAGGGCGGCAAGGCTGTGTCTTGCCGGCCTGTTGGGTCTATGCTTTTATACGGTGCCGGCAGCCGGCGAGCCTAAACCGCTCACCCTCACCACTGCTCACCACGACGGCGGATCATGCCAAATTCAAGGAACCCCGGCGGCAGTTTGCGCTGCAACGGCTGATCTATTTGGGCGTTCTGCTGTTCATCACCCCCTTGATCTGGAACAGCGGCTGGCTGTATCTCTCCATGGCGATTGGGCGGCGTGAGGCCTCACCAGCCCCAACTCGAATGGGTCACGACGGCCCCCGCCATCGGCACCTTCCTGATGCTGGCCTTTTTCGTTTCGCATCTGTATCTGCTCACGCCGACCACCCCGTCACGGAGCACATCGAGGCCATGATTACCGGCTGGGAAGAGCCCTGAATTCCATCGCAACTTAACTGAGCATTTTTCAACGGAGCATTCACCATGAAACCCGCAATATTTCTGGCTCTCGCCCTTGGCCTTGTAGCGACCTCGGCCAGCGCCTATGACGCTGACTGGAAGCGTGGTCGCATCTACTACCGCAGCGTGTGCACCTCGTGCCACGTGGCTTCGCCCATTGGCCAGGTCAATCCAAGCTCGAAGACCATGGCCGAGTGGACAAAATACATGCAGGTCGACAAACATGCCAAGGGCAAGGATACGGTCAAGCAGTACGTCAGCAAGACCTATCGCGACAGCATCAAATCCGCCAACAAGGCCGCCGAAAAATTTGCCGACGTGCCGGATCAGGACCTATACGACGATATCAAGGCCTTCATGATTAAGGGGGCGAAGGATGGAGATGCGCCAGCCAATTGCAGCTAACAGCTCGGTCGCCATGTTATTTCGTAGTTTCGTAAATCAGGAGGGAAAAAAATGAACACCAAACGTTTGACTCTCAAGGCCCTTCTGGTCCTTGGTGTGGCGTCACTGTTTTCTTCGGTTCTTGCGGCAGATATTGCGCCGCGTGACGGTTGGTACAACAAGGCACTTGTTGACTTCGACTTCGTTCGTCAAAACGTTGATATTCCTCCCAAGAAGGGGGTGATGATTATCGACTCGCGGCCGGCCGCGCGCCAGTACGACAACGGTCATCTCCCCGGCGCGATCAATATTTCAGATTCGCAGTTCGAGAAGCTGACCGGCAAGCTGCCGGCGGACAAAGCGACGCTGCTCATCTTCTATTGCGGCGGATTGGAGTGCATGCTCAGCCATAACTCGGCGTTCAAGGCCGAAAAGCTTGGCTACACCAATATCAAGGTGTATCCGGCCGGAAACCCTGAGTGGAAGGAAAAAGGGGGGCAGTTGTCAGTATCGGCTGCTTACATCAAGAAGCTGATCGATGATAAGGCCAGCTACATGCTGATTGATGCGCGGCCGAAGCGTGTTTCCGACAAGGGCATGATTCCGACCTCGGTCAATATTTCCGACACCGACTTTGAAAAGAATGTCGACAAGCTGCCGGCCGACAAGGCGGCTCCACTGATCTATTACTGCGGTGGTTTGGAATGTGTGCTGTCGGATAACTCTGCGGCCAAAGCCAAGAAACTGGGCTACACCAACGTGCTGACCTATCCCGAAGGCTATCCGGAATGGGAGCAACTCTTTGGTGCCGCACCGGCGGCAGCCTCATCTGATGGCGCGGCGAGCAAGCCAGCAGTGGCAGGCGCGGCGCTGGTCGCCGGCAAGGAGAAAGGTTCGGTAACGGTCGAATCCTTCGAGGCGGCGTGGAAGAGCAATCCCGAGTCGATCATGGTTGTCGACGTGCGTGATGCCAAGGAATACGCCGCCGGCACGATAAAGGGTGCGGTCAGCTTGCCGATGAATGATCTGGAGAAGAAGGTGGGCACGCTGCCGGCCAACAAGCCGGTGGTGTTCATCTGTGGCACCGGCGCCCGTTCAGGCGAGGCCTACGATACCGTCAAACTGTTGCGCGGTGAAGTGCAGGCCTGGTTTATTGACGCCACCATCAAGTACAACGCTGACGGATCTTATAGCGTTGTTAAAAAGAACTAAGCTCCCTCAAGCCCCGGGTTGGCTCGACTAACTGACTGTTGTGAAGGTAAATAATGAATAAGCTTATCGGACTATTTGCGTTGGGAATGTCTCTGGTTTTGCCGGCGTATGCGCAGTCCCCGGCGGAACTCTTCGTCACCATCAACACGGGCAACGCACAGGCGCAGGGTATGGCGCTCGTGCTGGCAATGCAGGCCATGGAACAGAAAGTAGCCGTGCGCGTACTCCTGTGCAGCGAAGGCGGGCAACTGGCGGTCAAGGCCAAGGAGTCGGTGTTGCTCAAGCCGCGCAACGTGACACCGAAAGACATGCTGCAAGGGCTGATGAAGACCGGTGCCAAGGTTGAGGTCTGCGCACTCTTTCTGCCGAACAGCGACTGGAAACCGGCGGACTTGATTGAGGGTGTCGGTGTGGCTAAGCCCCCCGAGATCTCGGCCTACATGATGCAGCCCAACGTCAAGACCCTGAGCTACTAAAAAAATCCGCGGCAAGAAGACGGCGCTCCCGCCGGGAATCAGTAAACCAAGGGCGCGCCCTACGATTCGATGGTTTGAGTCGTACGCGCGTCTTTTTGTTAATGCTTGAGTGCTTCGCAAATCTTGGCAAAAAGGCCCTTGCAGAAACGGCACGTGATGCAGGGAATGAGCAAGGGGGGAAACCGATCAAGGCGGCGAGTAATAAGGGCGCCAGGGCAATCGCCTGAGCGGGCTGTACGACATTGAATTTGAGTGCGCTGGTGGTCATTGAAATACTGCGGAAAACGTGCGGCTCACTCATTCCGTATCAAATTGCCTGCCAGAAAAGTGCCATTTCCAGCGTTATCTCATCATTTGTTTTATGAGGAAAATGCACTATTGGATGTTTAACTGTATTATTATATAATAATATTATTATTTAGCAGTGATATCTAAAAACATAATTAGTCGGCTGAATTATTTTCCGAAGCGCTAGGCGCTCTTATTGGTGGGGTTCTTGTGAGAAAAAACTGTCGCGTTTATTTGCAATTGTCTGTGTTGATGCCTGAGCAGCAGCTCTTTCTCTGTGGGCGGCACTTCCCTTCGGAAAGCATGGCGCCCAACCTGATGGTTATCTTCCCGGCTTAACTGAGCTATCACTAGTCTTAATACATCACTCCGGTCATGAAAATACTTGTGCTTGGTATTGGAAATACACTTCTTAGTGACGAAGGCGTCGGAATTCACGTACTGACTGCGCTGGGATTGGGCGAACCATTGCCCGAAAATGTTGAGTTGCTCGATGGGGGCACGCTTTCTTTTACCTTGGCCGGCCCCATCGCGGATGCAGAGGCGTTGATTGTCGTGGATGCTGCCAATATTAAAGCTTCGCCGGGGACGTGGCAGTTCTTCGAGGGCGACAGGATGGATGCTTTTTTGCTGGGCAACCGCAAATCCACTGTCCATGAAGTTGGTTTGACGGACCTGCGGGCAATTGCTCTATTGGCGGGTCATTGGCCAGCCAGGCGAGCATTGTTCGCAATTCAACCGCTGTTCATGGACTGGGGTGAACAGCCCACGGCCGCAGTCGCTGCGGCTATACCTGCCGTTACGGCGGCAATTCGCGATCTTGTCAAGCGGTGGCAACTTGAAGCTTGAGGCCATTCCCGTTGTGGCGGTGATTGCCGGCGAGCCTCCGGCAGGGCTTTCTGGCAATGCGCCCGTATTACTGCGAGAAATTTCCGCAAGAGTCTGCCGCCTGGCAGATGCCGGCGAGACTTCTGCGATTGACCTGCTGGCTATGCCGCTAACGGCCTCAGACCTTGAGTGGCTGCGTGAACAACTCGGTACCGGGGAGATCGTCATCACATTGGATGCTGACGGTGAATCCTTCTTGACAGAGACCAGTTTCCCGGGTGTCTGGTGGGTCATGCACCACAACCCGAAGGGCGGGGTGCTTTCAGCATTCATAGAAATCGCCCCGGTGCCTGAACTAGCGAAGGCGCATAAGGACGATGTGCGGGGCGGTCTGGAACGTTTGCAACAACTGATTTTCGATTTAAGTTGAGTTTGTGTGAGTGCGCTGTTTTCTGGGTCAATCCTTTGATTATAAGAGGCTATAAATCATGCAAGGACCATTGATAGAATCACTCGCCCGACGCGGCATCAGTCGGCGAAATTTCTCTAAATATTGCGCTACGCTGGCCTCAATGATGGCCTTGCCACCGCTGGCAGGGCACGCGATGGAAAAAGCGTTGGCGGCCACGCCCGCGCCATCCAGAAGACCCTCGGTGATCTGGCTTCCGTTTCAGGAATGCACGGGGTGTACTGAATCCATTACTCGTTCGCATTCGCCCACGCTGGAGAGTCTGATTTTTGAGTCGATATCGCTTGATTATCAGGAAACTTTGATGGCTGCAGCCGGCCATCAGGCAGAAGAAGCCTTACATGCTGCAATGAAAGCCAATGCGGGAAAATATTTGGTGATCGTGGACGGGTCCATTCCATTGGGGCTGGACGGGGCTTACTCGTGCATCGGCGGGCGATCTAATGTTGACACACTAAAGGAAGTTGCCAAGGGTGCAGCCGCCATCATTGCCATGGGTTCCTGTTCCGCGTACGGCGGTCTGCCCAAGGCCCATCCCAACCCAACCGGTGCGGTGGCCGTGTCCGACATCATCAAGGACAAGCCGATTGTCAACATACCGGGTTGTCCGCCAATTCCGGTGGTCATGACCG
>JBBQAT010000154.1:0-9601 GCA_038316625.1 Burkholderiales bacterium | reverse complement strand
TTTGGCTGGCGCAGTGACGAGTTACAGGGGCAGAAGATCGAAATGCTCCTGCCCGAACGTTTCCGCCCCCTGCATCGGGAAAACCGGCACCGCTATATGGCAGAACCGCGATCACGCCCCATGAATGCCGGCCCCGATCTTTTCGGACGGCACAAGGACGGCACTGAATTTCCGGTGGAAATCAGCCTGAGTCCGCTGGAAACCGACGACGGCACGATGGTGATGAGCGCCATTCGCGATATTTCCGAACGCAAGAGAGCTGAAAAAAGGATCGCTTTTCTCAGTCGCGTCCATACCATGCTGAGCCGAATCAATACCCTGATCGTGCGCGTTACTGATCGCGACGAACTATTCCATGAAGCCTGCGCTATCGCGGTCGAAGCCGGTGGGTTCCGCATGTCCTTGATCGCCATCGTTGATCAAGACACAAAATTGATCGTTCCTGCTGCATCGCAGGGCAAGGACGCCGATCTCATGGCCGCCGTCAACACGATCCTGTCAACAAGCGAAAGCGCGTCGAACTCGCTTGTCGGGCGGGCGATCAGGGACAAAACACGTTTTGTATCAAACGATTCAGTGCACGACCCCAGGCTTCTCCTCGGCACAACCTACGCTGAAGCCGGAGTCTGCTCCCTGGCCGTTCTTCCTTTGATCGTTTCCGATGAGGGGGTCGGTGCACTCGCGCTCTACGCCAGCGAGATCGATTTCTTCCAGGAAGAGGAATTAAAGCTCCTGAGCGAACTGACCGGTGACATCGCGTTTGCCATTGACCACATTCAGAAGCAGGAACGACTCCATTACCTCGCCTACTACGACGTTCTCACCGGACTCCCCAATCGCGCCCTGCTCTACGATCGTCTGGAGCAGGGGTTAAAGGCGGCGCGCCGCAATGAAGGGCGGCTGGCGGTGCTGTTTGTGAATCTCGACAACTTCAAGACCGTCAATGACACCTTGGGTCGTACGATCGGTGATTCTCTGTTGCGTGAGGTCGCCAGCCGCCTGGCCTCCTGCCTGCGCGATACCGATACCGTCGGGCGTCTGGGTGGGGACGAATTCGGCATCATCCTGCCGGAGATCAGCAGCAACGAAGATGCCGCCATGGTGGCCAGCAAGCTGATCGAGCGTTTTGCACAACCGTACCTGATCGAAGGCCACGAGTTGTTCGTTTCCGCCAGCGTCGGTATCACGCTATTCCCGGATGATGCGGTCGACAGCGAAATGCTTATCCGCAACGCCGACACGGCGATGTGCCGGGCCAAGGATCAGGGGCGTAATGCCTATCAGTTTTTCACGTCGGAAATGAACCGAAACTCGCATGACAAGATGAAGCTGGAAAACGACCTCCGCCACGCGCTGGCGAGAGGCGAATTCCTGCTCCATTTCCAGCCAAAAGTGAGTTGTTCCACCGGGAAAATCACCGGGTTCGAAGCCCTGCTGCGTTGGCAACATCCGCAGCGCGGCCTGGTTGGGCCGGGTGAGTTCATCCCGATTCTTGAAGAGACCGGACTGATCGTTGCAGTGGGCGAATGGGTTCTCATCAATGCCTGCCTCCAGGCGCAGCGATGGCATGAGCAGGGACTCGGGATGCCGAGCATGGCGGTCAATATCTCAGGTCGGCAGATCCACCTCACCGACCTTTGCGAGACAGTCGGTATCGCGCTGGCATCGAGCGGGCTGACACCGGCTTGCCTGGAACTGGAATTGACGGAAAGCCAGTTGATGAAGGACGCCGAGGGCATCATCGGCCTGCTGAGGCACCTGAAAACCATGGGGGTAAAGCTTTCGGTGGACGATTTCGGTACCGGCTATTCCAGCCTGGCCTATCTGAAACGTTTCCCGATTGACTGCCTGAAGGTCGATCAAGCTTTTGTCCGTGACATCATCGCCGATGCCAATGATGTTTCGATCACCCGCGCCATCATCACCCTGGCGCACAGCCTGAAACTCAAGGTCGTTGCCGAAGGAGTCGAAACCGAGGGGCAGTTGGGCCTGCTGATCGCCAACCATTGCGACGAAATCCAGGGTTATTACTTCAGCCGACCACTGCCGGCCGAGGAAGCAACCGCACTGCTGCGCACGGGTCGGTCGCTGAGCAGCCGGATGATGATCGGCATGAAGCACAGCCGGACGCTGCTCCTGGTAGATGACGAAGCGGGGGTTCTCTCGGCGCTGAAGCGCCTGCTGCGACGGGATGGCTATGACATCCTCACCGCCCTGAGCGGCGAGCAAGGGCTGGAATTCCTCGCCAGTCATCCGGTCGACGTCATTATTTCTGACCAACGCATGCCGGGCATGAGCGGGGTCGAGTTTCTGCGCCGGGCGAAAATCATGCATCCGGAGAGCGTGCGCCTGGTCCTCTCCGGCTACACCGACCTGCAGGCGGTGACCGATGCGGTGAACGAGGGAGCGATCTACAAGTTCCTCTCCAAACCTTGGGACGCCGACATCCTGCGCGCCACCATCGCCGGAGCCTTCCACTTCAAGGAAAGTTCGAGGAAAGAAAAGATGGATCAAGGTGACGGCGAACCACAGATTTAGTTAATCCGTGGCGTACGTGTGCCGTTTATCCATGGAAAAGCAGCAAACCACAACTACCGGTTTTTGTAGGAGCGCAGTTTATCTGCGCGATGGGCGGCTGTGCTCCACCGCAGCAATCGCCCAGTGAAACTGGGCTCCTACACGATGGCTTTTTTGATCGTACCCGACGGGTGAGACGTCCGTTCGCCCTGAGCAGCCCGCATCGCGGGCGTGTCGAAGGGTTGTGTCCATTTCAACTCGGCGGATACCGGTTTTTGTAGGAGCGCAGTTTATCTGCGCGATGGGCGGCTGTGCTCCACCGCAGCAATCGCCCAGTGAAACTGGGCTCCTACACGATGGCTATCGCGCCGATTGGATCGGTAAGCCTGTAAAGCCAATGAATACGCTAGTCTTCAGGCACACACCTTGTAGACCGCCTATCCATGCGGGTTTCAGCCTACCTCGGCAGTTCAATATTCCCGGTAACCAGCAAGCGGGCAAAGTCCTCCGCCACCACTGGTTGGCAGAATTGGAAGCCCTGGCCTTCCGGACATTGCCGGGTACTCAGGAACGAGAGCTGCTCGTGGGTTTCCACGCCTTCGGCAATGACCCGATGATTGAGGTTTCGGCCCATTCCGATCACGGCGCTGACGATGGTGGCATCATCGACATCGGTAGCGATGTCGCGAACGAAGGACTGGTCGATCTTCAGCGTGTCGATCGGGAAGCTCTTCAGGTAACTCAGGCTCGAATACCCGGTGCCGAAGTCATCGATGGCCAGCTTGATCCCCATGGCTTTAAGCGCCTCAAGTACCGACGCCGAGGATTCAACATCGTGCATCAGGAGACTTTCGGTCAGTTCCAGTTCGAGATACTGCGGCGGCAAGCCGGTTTCTTTCAGGATCAAGGCCACACTTTCCAGAAAGTTCTTGTGCCTGAATTCCACCGCCGAGATGTTCACCGAAACCGGCACCGCGTGCAGGCCGGCGTCAAGCCAGGCCTTGACTTGAGCGCACGCTTCACGCAGCACCCATCGACCGATCTCCACGATGAGGCCGCACTCTTCGGCGATGGCGATAAATTGCCCCGGCGGGATGAGTCCAACTTCAGGATCAAGCCAGCGAATGAGCGCCTCGGAACCAGTGATTTCCCCGGAAACCAGATTGATCTGAGGCTGGTAATGCAGCAGAAACTCGCCCTGCTTGAGCGCACGGCGCATGCTGCTTTCAATGAATAGACGGCGAACCGCCCGGGTGTTCATGTCGGCTCGGAAGAACTGGTAGTTATTTCGACCGCTGGATTTGGCGTGATACATCGCGGTGTCCGCGTTTTGCAGGATCGCGTCGAGGTCGACACCGTCATCCGGATAAACGCTGATGCCGATACTCAAAGTGATATGGATTTCCTGGCCGCCGACGAGGTGGGATTCGACAAACGCCGCGAGCAATTTATCGGCAATGATTGCGGCGTCCTCCGGGTGCTCGATTTCGGCCAGCAATATCACAAACTCGTCGCCACCCTGGCGGCAGACCGTGTCCGACGCGCGCACATGGCTCGCCAGGCGTTCCGCCACCGACTGCAGCAACTGGTCGCCGATGGCATGACCCAGCGAATCGTTGACGTTCTTGAAATTGTCCAGGTCGAGGAAAAGCAGCGCAACTTGCTTGTGGTGCCGTTGCGCCAGCCCGATGGCCTGCGAGAGCCGTTCGGTCAGCAGTATCCGGTTGGGCAAACCGGTGAGGAAGTCATGCTGCGCCAAATGCGACATTTTCAGTGCCATGGCGCGTGTTTCGCTGACGTCGTGAAACACGATCACCGCACCAATGGTCTGCCCATCCCGGTTGTGAATCGGCGCCGCTGAGTCCTCGATGGCGGATTCGAAACCGTCGCGGCGCACGAGCACGCAATTAGTGACCAGACCGACCTTCCGATTGACCCTGATGGCGTCCAGTACCGTGTTCAGGGCCACTTGGCGGGATGCCCCGTCGATGATGTTAAATACCTGCGCGAGCGGCCTGCCCAGTGCCTCGTCGTTCGACCACCCGGTCATCGACTCGGCCACCCGGTTCAGGTAGGTCAGATTGCCCTGGAGATCCGTCGTCAGCACCGCGTCACCGATGGAATCGAGCGTGACCTGCACGCGCTCCTTTTCCTCAAACAAAGCCTCTTCTGCCACGTGCAGCCTGAGCTCGGTGGATTTGCGTTCGCTGATGTCCTCAACCGTCTTTACGCGACCATACGATCTCGCCCCATCGAGCATCAGAGCGCTGTTGACCCGCGTCCATACAATGCGCTTGTCTTCCTGCAGGAAGCGGTACTCAGTCTGAAACGGTTCCTGGCCTTTCGCTGCGGCACGCCATTCGGCTCGAACACGTTCACGATCATCAGGATGAATCGCCTCACTCCAGCGCGTTCCCAAGGCTTGTTCGAACGTTAGCCCGGATATCGTGTGATAAGCCGCGTTGGTATAAACACAATCGCCCTGTGCATCGGAGACAAAGATGCCCAGCGGCGAAGCATCGCTCATCGCGCGAAAGCGCGCCTCACTCGTCTGCAAGGCGCTCCGGGTTTGCGTTCGTTCAAGGACGTAACGCAACGCGCGCGGCAACCAGTGGGCATCAATATGCGCCTTGGAGAAATAGTCGTGCGCTCCGAGCAACACGGCCTGACGCGCGACTTCGTCATCGCTCGCGCCGCTAAGCACCAGAATCAACGCACTCGGTGCCGCCTGGAACACCTGCTCATAAGCCTTGATCCCCAGAATATCCGGCAACGTAAGGTCAAGCAGGATCACCTCGGCGCTTTCCCGGCCAAGCCACTCAAGCGCATCGGGGAGTCGCGCCACCCACTCGACAAGAAACGTTCCACCCGCCGTATCCGTGAGTGAATCCTGAATCAAGCGCGCGTCGGCGGGGTCGTCCTCAATGAGAAGAACGGTGGTCGTCTTTTCGCTCATGGTCAGGCTATTCCCGAACGGTATCTGGCGGAGAAATCCGTTTATTCCGCAGATTCCCTTCCCAATTGCACTCCATCGAAATGCAGCGGTAACGGCGAACCGGCAAGAAGAGGCTCATCAACAAATCAAGGAATCGACGCGAGACCCGAAATACCGACGCATGGCAGCGAGGACACTTGAACCCACAAGAATGGACTGCGCCCGGTGAGAACGGCAGAACGTAGTGACCATTACCCATCGAGCATCCCCTTCTTTAGTCCAGAAACTACTTGCAGGAACGACGGGAGAGCAGCAAGGCGGCAATGAGCCCGAACAGCGACACAATACCGATCACTTTGCCGGGATTCTCACTGACGTACTCACTGGTCGCATCGGCCGCATCGCTGGCTTTTCGGGTGATCAAGATTCGCGCATCGTCGATCCTCGATCTCGCTTCATTGAGTCTGGCTTCGACCCTTTCGCGCACCGAGGCAAATTCCTCAACGGTGGACGTTGACATTTCGCTGAGCAACTGATCGGCATCGCGGACAACACGTTTCAGATCGGACAGAAGTGCTTCCTTGTTGCGGATCACAGCCTTGTTACTTGCGGACAATTCGATAGACATGATTCCTCCTGATACTAATGAGAGACAGGGTGAGCCGGCGGAATTAACGCCACATGATCACACTGGGCTAGGCAAGGAACTTGTTTGTCGTGCGCAACGTTCCTCTGCCTTGCATCTTGTTCTCTGTCCGCCCTGCGGTCTGTGCGCTAGCGCACTCAAGGACGATGGACGCTAAAAAATCCTGCGACATTTATGTGCGCTGCCGTACAGACGAGTGCCCCCGTTTGAGCGATCCTGATGGCTAGAACTTGGCGGTGACGACCGGAATGAACGGTGCGTGTTGCCAGGAACTACCACCCAAACGGGATTGGCCAGAAAACCGGTCTACGACGTTGCAAACATACTGATAGGAGGCTCCAAATGTCATTAGGAACAATTCTTCTGATCGTTGTTGTGTTGATGCTGATCGGCTCAATTCCAACCTGGCCGCACAGCCGAAGCTGGGGTTATGGCCCCAGCGGTGGTCTAGGGCTGGTCTTTATCATCCTGCTTGTTCTACTGTTGATGGGCAGGTTATAGCGCGTTTATAGATGCCCTGATCGTTCATCGAAATCTCCGTTCGCCGGTCAAAGGGCGAACGGGATGATTTCCTCACCATCCTGAACATTACGAACCGTGTAGGTCGGGTTAGCCCAAAGGGCGTAACCCGACGCGTCGCTGGTCAATCGTCGGGTTACGCTACGCTAACCCGACCGACGAGGTTCCGATTACACTTGTTTTTGCTTGATGCCCTGAGTTCATCGGTCGTTACCGCGTGCGCAGCACGCTGCACACCCTACAAAAGGCAGTATTTTCAGCCGAGACCCATTGGAGTAGTATCAATGGATATTTTAGTCGGCCACGTGCCGGGAGAGCGCATGACGACCAGCAAGGTAACCAGCAAGACCACGACTCAATCAACGGCAACAGGACTCAGCCTCGTCGCCAAGCCGAAAAACTCCACGCACACGTACCGCCCCATCGTCAGCATTGGTGCGTCTGCGGGTGGGCTGGAGGCCTTCGAGGCCTTCTTCCGCGCCTGTCCAGCCGAGACCGGCATGGCCTTCGTCCTGATACCGCATCTCGACCCGAACCATCAAAGCCTGCTGACCGAAATCCTGCAACGCTGCACCCCCATGCCGGTGCTCGAAGCGCTAGACCAGACGGCCATCGCACCCAATCACGTCTATATCATTCCGCCCAACCGCGAGATGGCCATCCTCCACGGGGTATTGCAGGTCTCCGAGCCGACACTGGCACGCGGGCAACGCATGCCGATCGATGCCTTCCTGCGCTCGCTGGCCGCCGACCAGGCTGAGCACGCAATTGGCATCATTCTTTCAGGAACCGCGACCGATGGCACGCTGGGCTTGCGCGCCATCCTCGGTGTCGGCGGCGTCTGCATGGTGCAGGAGCCGTCCACCGCCAGGTATGACGGGATGCCGCAAAGCGCCATCGAGGCCGGTTACGCCACCCATATTCTGCCGGTGGAAAAAATGCCGGCGATGCTGCTGGAGCTGACCCGGCAATCCGTTTTCCGCCAGAAAGTGCCGCGGCTGCTGCCACCGGCTGAGGTGGTCGGCTTGAACCAGATACTGTTGCAGATTCGTACCAGTACCGGCCACGATTTCTCGCTCTACAAAATGAGCACCATTGGTCGTCGCGTTGAGCGGCGCATGGCTCAGCACAATATCGAGGGGATGGCGGTTTATGCGCGCTTCCTCAAGCAAAACCCGGCCGAAGTGCAAACGCTGTTCAAGGAACTGCTGATCAACGTCACCAGCTTCTTTCGCGACCCGGAGGCCTTTGTCGCGCTGAAGCAGGAGATTCTGTCGCAGATGCTCGCCGACAAGCCCGACGACTACGTATTCCGCATCTGGGTGGCCGGCTGCGCCAGCGGTGAGGAAGCCTACTCGATCGCCATCCTGCTGCGTGAGATCATGGACGAAGCGCATCGGGATTTCAGGGTTCAGATCTACGCCACCGATCTCGACGATGACGCCATCGCCGCCGCACGTACCGGCAGCTATCCCCCCAACATCGCCCAGGATGTAACGCCCGAGCGACTGCGCCGCTTCTTTACCAAAGACGATACCGGCTACAAGGTCAAGAAGGACATCCGCGCGATGGTCGTCTTCGCCGTGCAGAGCGTGATCAAGGACCCGCCCTTCACCAAGCTCGATCTGCTCAGTTGCCGCAACCTGATGATTTATCTTGAGCAGGAACAGCAGAATCGCCTGATTCCCAACTTCCACTATGCCCTCAAACCGGGCGGGATTCTGTTCATTTCGAGTTCCGAAAGCATTACCAGCCATCCCGAACTGTTCAAGATCATCAACCGCAAATGGAAGATCTACCAGGTCAGCCAGACGGCCATTGCGCCCCGCATGCCACTGTTCGAGCGCACCCCGGTCATGAGCCAGCTCAGCAAGACACTGCCCACGGCCGTGTCGGGCAAAGCCAAAGCCGACAGCGTCGCCGAGCTGAGCAACCGCCTGCTGCTCCAGTCCTACGCACCGGCCTCGGTAACGACAGACGTCAGCGGCAACATTCTCTACGTGCATGGCGATACCACCCGTTACCTGCGCCCACCGGCCGGCCCGGTAACGACCAATGTCGTCGACATGGCACGCGAAGGCCTGCAACTGGACCTGCGCGCCGCGCTCAATGGCGCCGCCGTGGGGTCGCCAACGCTGAACCGCGAGGTGTCGGTGACGACCGACGGCGGTATTGTCATTGTGAGCTTCAGCGTACGATTGCTGCTGGTGCAAAACGGCCAGAACCTGTTGCTGGTCAGTTTTCAGGACGTTCCCGAGCCAATCCAGCCCGCGTCGAGGCGCGGGCGCGGCAAGGCCAGCACTACGCCAGCCAACGCCGAGCGCATCGAGCACATGGAGCGCGAACTCGCCTACGCCAAGGAGAACCTGCAAGCCACCATCGAAGAACAGCAGGCGACCAATGAGGAACTTCAGTCTGCCAATGAGGAGATGCAATCGACCAACGAGGAACTCCAATCGGCGAATGAAGAACTGGAGACCTCAAAGGAAGAGCTGCAATCGCTTAATGAGGAAACGATCACCGTCAACGCCGAACTGAATGCCAAGATCGAGCAATTGAGCGGCATGCAGAACGATCTGAAGAACCTGCTGGACAACATCAATACCGGTACCGTGTTCCTCGATTACCACCTGATTATCCGCCGCTACACGCGGGACGCGGTGGCGGCCTATCGGCTGGTCGCCTCCGACGTGGGTCGTCCACTGGGCGACATTAAATCGAATCTCGAAGGCGAGGAACTGCTGGGTGAGCTCCAGTCCGTTCTCGACACGCTTGTTCCGCGCGAACGTGAAGTTCGCAACTTTGACGGCGCGTGGCTCCTGGCGCGCATGCAGCCGTATCGAACGCTGGATAACGTGATTGAAGGCGTCGTGTTGACCTTCACCAACATCAGTGAAGTCCACGAGGCCAAACGTCTCAAGCTCGGTGCAGTCCGCCTGGCAAGGGAACTGGCCGAAGGCATCGTCAATACGGTCAATGAGCCG
>JBBQAT010000153.1:0-9772 GCA_038316625.1 Burkholderiales bacterium | reverse complement strand
CCTTGTGTCGCCTTGATAGTCGAAATAACGGGTATCTCCTTGGCGCACGTAGCATTGCGTTTCAGCAAACCAATGAGCGTTCGCGGTGAGCTTGTCGAACCGCTGCTTCAGCGCCAGCACTGGCCTTTGACACGCTCAGGCCGAGCGGTGTCTTGCAGATTATTGACGAATCGATCTGTTGCGTGCGTGAAGGGGATACCCATTTTCGAAATTACCTTTGTCTTGCGCTGGAGTCGGTCGTCTCGAATTGCCGCCACTCGCCATCGATCAGCCCTTCGATTGGCCGGAAATTGGCTTTGTAAGCCATCTTTTGGCTGTCGCGAATCCAGTAGCCGAGATAGAGGTGGGGAAGGCTGTTGGCGGCGCACTGGGCGATCTGCCAGAGGATGTTGTAGGTGCCGAAACTGGCACCGGCGACATCGGGGTCGTAGAAGGTATAAACCGAGGATAGGCCATCGTTGAGGATGTCGATGATGCTTACCATGCGCAGTACACCGTTTTCGGTGAATTCGATCAGCCGGCTGTCGACGCGGCTTTGCAGCAGGAAATTCGAGTATTGCTCGTGGTTGTCCTGATCCATGCCACCGCCACTGTGTCGGGCGGCTTGATAGCGCAGGTAGAGCTGGTAATGCTCGTCGAAATAGGTCAGCGGCAGTTCGTGTGCTTGCAGGTTTCCGTGTGTCTTGAGGCAGCGGCGCTGGGTTCGGCTCGGCGTAAAGTGCTCGACCGGCAAGCGTACCGGGACACAGGCGTGGCAGGCTTCGCAGCGCGGGCGGTACGTAAAGACACCACTGCGCCGGAAGCCGCTGCGTACCAGGTCGCCGTAAACTTCGGTGGTGATCAGGTGCGTTGGTGTGGCGACTTCGGATATGGCGCGCTCGCCCGGCAGGTAGCTGCACGCATAGGCGGCCGTGTTGTAGAACAGCAGTAGCGAGAAGGGGAGTTCGGAGTCGTTGAGGCGCGACATCAGGTGCTCAGTCCCAGGCCTGGTTGGCACCATCAATCGGCCAGCGGCCATTGAGCGGCGGGATGGCGGTCAGTTCGCGCAGTCGGGCGATAAATGCGTTGCGCGGGATTTCGTGCGCACCGAGCGAGGCAAGGTGCGGCGTATTCATCTGGCAGTCGATCAGGCCGAAGCCCTGTGCCTCCAGAAAGCGCGCGAGGTGGGCGAGGGCGATCTTCGAAGCGTCGGAAGCGTGCGAGAACATTGATTCTCCGTAGAACATCTTGCCGATGGCCAAACCGTAGAGGCCACCGATCAGTTGGTCATCAACCCATGTTTCGACCGAATGGGCGTAGCCGAGTTCATGTAACCTGAAATAGGCGGCCTGCATTTCGGCCGTGATCCAGGTGCCCGCCTGCGCTTTTCGCTTTGTTTTGGCACAGGCATGGATAACAGCCGGGAAGTCGTTGTCGAGCCTGACCTGGTAATTGCCTTTGCGCAGCGTTTTTCGGAGCGAGCGCGCGATCTTGAACTCGGCTGGAACGAGCGCCATGCGCGGGTCGGGGCTCCACCAGAGGATCGGTTCATCCTTTGAATACCAGGGAAAGATCCCACGCAGATAGGCTTGGACGATGCGTTGCGGCGACAGGTCGCCACCGGCGCAGAGCAGGCCGTTCGGTTCGCTCAGGGCGAGTTCGAGCGGAGGAAAGGTCTCGGCGCTTTCAAGCCAGGGAATCATGCGTGGCCTTGGAACCGCACCGTCAGTCCGGGCGCTTTTGAAGCAGCTTTACTATTTTCTCGTACAGGACGTCCGGCGTGACGGGCTTGGTCACGAAGTCGTTCATGCCTGCGTTCAAGCAACGATCCTTGTCTTCGGTGAATGCGTTGGCCGTCATGGCGATGATGGGAATGTGCTGCCCTTGCGGCAATTGACGGATCTTTTGCGTGGCTTCAATACCGTCCATGACCGGCATGTGCATGTCCATCAGGATCAGCTGGTAATCGTTGGCGCTGACCATTTCGACCGCTTTCTGTCCGTCATCCGCCACATCGATCATCCAGCCGATATCACTGAGCAAAATAAGCGCAACTTCCTGGTTGAGCAGATCATCCTCAACCAGAAGCAGGCGCGCAGTGCGGTGGTGCTGTTGCAGAATAGTCTTGGGAGGCCGCGCCGTCGGATCGGCCGCCGTCAGGGCAGAGGTTTTGTCATCGCGCAGAATTGCGGCACGGTGTTTTTTCAGGGCGCTATGCAGCAGCATTAGCGACAGAGGTTTGAACAGGGCATCGGCAAAGCCCGCGTCGCGGCTGTCGTCAAGAATTGCCGGGTCGCCCGAAGCGGTAACCAGCAAGGCGAGCGGTTGATGACTGAGCGGTAGCGTGCGCAGGTTCTGCAGGGTTTCAAAGCCATTCATGTCCGGCATCAACAGGTCGATGAGTAGCAGATCGTAGGGTGTCGCCAGCTGATTTGCCGCGGCGATCATTTCCAGCGCCGCTCGTCCCGAGGCGACGCCTTCGCTTTCCAACCCCGTTTCGCGTAGCAACTGGGTTTGAACCAGGCGTGTCACCGGGGTGTCGTCGACGACCAATGCTCGCTTCCCTTCCAGTTCCGGGATGAAATAAAGCCCGGACCCCGATTTTCTCTTGCCAAAGCGGGCCGTCATCCAGAACGTACTCCCTGCATCGGGCGTGCTCTTTACGCCGACTTCGCCACCCATCAGCGAGGCCAGATTGCGGGTTATCGCCAGCCCCAACCCGGTTCCGCCAAAACGCCGCGTCGTTGAGCTATCGGCCTGTTCAAAGGACTGGAAAAGTCGTGGCAGGTTCTCGGGTGCAATCCCGATGCCGGAATCTTCGACTTCAAAGTGCACGAGAATGCTATCCGTTGCTTCTTCAATCAGGTGGGCACGCAGGACAATCGTGCCGTGCTCGGTGAACTTCACGGCGTTGATCAAATAATTGAGCAACGCCTGACTCAGACGCGTGGAATCGCCGCATACCACGCCGACGCGGTGATCGATGTCGACGATCAGTTCGAGCCGTTTGGCGCGGCTTCGATCAATCACCATGGACGAAATCCGCGCCAGCAGTTCGCCCAGGTCGAAATCGCTTGTTTCAAGGACCAGTTTGTTGGCCTCGATCTTCGAAAGATCGAGGATGTCGTTGAGGACGCTGAGCAGATGATCGGCCGCTCCGGCGATTTTTTGCAGCTTGTCGAGTTGCTCCGGCACCTTGACGCTGCGGTGCAGAATATGAGTCAGGCCAATGATGGCGTTCATTGGCGTGCGGATTTCGTGGCTCATGTTGGCCAGGAAAGCGCTCTTGGCATGGTTGGCGGATTCGGCCTGTTGCCTAGCCAGGGTCAATTCCGCCGTGCGTTGTTCGACCAGCAACTCCAGGCCGTGCCGGTGCATGTCGAGTTCCACGCCCAGGCGTTTCTTCTCGGTAATATCTTCCTTGACCGCAACATAATGGCTGATCGTGCCGTCGGGCCGATGCAAGGGCGAAATGATGGCCCATTCGACATACTCGCAGCCGTCCTTGGTACGGTTGTAAAACTCGCCTCTCCACGATTGGCCCTGGCTCAGTGCCGCCCACAGGGCGTCGTAGGTTTCACGCGGCGTCCAGCCTGAATTCAGCAGGCGCGGGTTCTTGCCAATGAGTTCCTCACGGCTATAGCCCGTGGAGCGGGCGAAGGCTTTGTTCACATACTCAATTTCAGCACTGGCGTTGGTGATGAGAATACTTTCCGGGCTTTGCTCTACAGCCAGGGAAAGCTTGGCAAGGTGTTCCTCGGTCCTCTTGCGATCAGTGATGTCTACCGCAGACCAGATCGATTCGCTGGTTTCCCTGCCGAGCCGGACGCCGGAGAGATCGTAGGTTCCGAGTGTTCCATCCTTGCGCTTGAATCGGGTTTCGATACGACAGACTTTATTGTTCAGCAACGTTGGCGTCGAGGCTTCCAGGAAGGCCGCATAATCTTCGTCATTGCAAAAAATGGTGCGTGCTGGTTTCCCGATCGCTTCATCTGTCGTGTGGCCGAACATTTCGGCGAAGCAGGCGTTGGCCCAGATGACCTTTCTGTCCTTGAGCTTAACAAGTCCAACGACCTGGCTACCGAGAATGGCTTTTTGCTCCAGGGTCAGGTGCTCGATTTCTTTAGCATTTCTGATCCGTTCCGTGACGTCGTGAATGATCGAAACAAGAATCGACGCCGATTCAAGTTTGACTGACGTCGAGTAGACTTCGACTGTTCTGATTTCTCCATCGGCCAGGCGGTGCGGGAAGATGAAGTGATTACGCTGTTCCCGTTCCGCTGCCTGGCGTTCGAAAGCAACCTGTTCCTGATTCAGTTGGTTGATTTCCTGGATTGTTTTGGCACACAGTTCTTCGTGTGACCAGCCATAGAATCTGCTGGCGGCCGCGTTGGCATCGAGTATCTGCCCGCTTTCCGGGTCAATCTGGAGAATAATCGCGTTGTTGGCGGCAATCAGGGCACGGAAGCGTTGCTCGCTTTGGCGCAATGCCAGTTCAGCCGCCTTGCGCTCGCTGATGGGGTTGAAAACAGAAACGACATGCCCGGGCTTCGGGCTGGATGCCTGAATTGAAAACCAGCGATCAGAGTTCGCAATGCTGATCTCGACGCTCTCTGATGGCCCCCCGCAGGCGACTCGGCCATAGGTTTCGAAGAGTTTCGGCGTGGATTCCAGAATTCCCGGAATGACTTCACTGATCCGCCGGCCAACAACGGCTCCCAGCCCCGTGATGTCATGGTAGGCCGGATTGGCATAGAGATAGACGAAATCGCAGGCTTTTCCACGCTCATCGAACAGCATTCGGAAAAAGGCAACGCCGTTAAGCATCTGCTCGAAGAGGTTCGGAAAGAGTTCTCCGGCAACAAACAGGGATCCCTCGGACTGAGGCGTCGAGCTCTGCGTATCAGTGTTTGTTGTTACACTCGACATCTGCTATCTCCGAACGGCTATCTGAAATTTCAGGTGAGTTAAGAACCGCAAGAATATCTTCCCGAGTTTAATACATCGGTCTTTCCTGTGGTGAGGCAAATAGCGCGAATCTTTCGCCGGAATGGTGCAAAAAAAGGACGCCTGAGCGTCCCTTGGTGTGATCTGGAGCGGGGGGCGTTCGTTAACGCTCAACAACCCGGCGTGCACCGTTGTAGCGCTTGACCCAGTAGCCTTGGCTCATGTCTTCGACACGAATTTCTGCACCGGTACGCGGCGCATGCATGAAGCGATTGTCACCCAGGTAAATTCCAACGTGGGAGAAGGCGCGGCGCATGGTGTTGAAGAAAACGAGATCGCCTGGTTTGAGCTCTTTCTTGTCGATGACGTTGCCAACTTCGCTTTGTTCCTTGGCCGTGCGCGGCAAAAGCAGACCGACGGCGTCCTTGAAAACAACTTGAACAAAGCCGCTGCAATCGAGTCCACTGTCAGGATCAGTGCCGCCAAAACGATAGTTGATGCCGACCAGTTCCAGTCCCTTGAGGACCAGATCCTTGGCGCTGCTTGTGTAGCGTTCGAACAGGGAAGGCTCATCGCTGAGCCTCTGCTGTTGCTCGGTTGCCTGGCTTGCTCCAGCGCTGGATAAGGCGATTGCGGCGGCGCTGAGCAGGACTGTGAAGAATTTTTTACAATACATGGGGGCGCAATTTAAAAGAAAAATCGCGCTCTGTAAACCTTTTTGAGCAATTCTATGGTGGTTTTGGTTGTTAGAGTCATCGTAACTTAATGATTTATAGTGATTTTGTAATTTTCAGGTAAGTTCCCTATATAACTGTTGACTGCATGGTTTTGTGCTTATAATCGACGAATAGGTGTCGGCTCTTGTCGAGCTGCCAAAAAAATACAACCAAAGCCAGGAGCACTGATGAATCCCTTCAAGGCCTATCTGATCGAAGAAGTCGAAGGGCGGGCACACGGCGCTTTTGCCACTCTGAACGAAGCGCAGCTTGATGCGGGTGAGGTGACGATCAAGGTGGCTTATTCGAGCGTCAACTACAAGGACGCGCTGGCGGCAACCGGCACGGGACGCATCATCCGACGCTTTCCCTGTGTTGGCGGCATCGACCTCTCGGGGATTGTCGAGAAAAGCACGGATTTGCGCTTCAAACCCGGCGATCCGGTGGTTGCGACCAGTTTTGATATCGGTGTGGCGCACCACGGTGGCTATGCCGAGTATGCCCGCGTACCGGCTGACTGGGTGGTTCCTCTGCCGGCCGGCCTTGCGCTGCTTGAGTCAATGGCCCTGGGTACGGCCGGTTTTACGGCTGCACTGGCGATTGTTCGCATGGAGGAAAACGGCCTGACGCCGGACAAGGGGCCGGTTATCGTGACCGGCGCGACCGGTGGTGTGGGCGGACTGGCTGTGGACATGCTGGCCGGGCTGGGTTATCAGGTTACGGCCTTGACCGGCAAGGAGGCCGAGGTCGATTATCTAAAAAAGCTGGGGGCAACTGAAGTCATGTTCCGCTCGACGCTTGATCTTTCGCGTATCCGGCCGCTCGACACGATGCTGTGGGCCGGGGCGGTAGATAGTCTGGGCGGTGAGGTCTTGGCCTGGATTGCCAGTACCATGAAGCAGGGGGGGACGATCGCCAGCATTGGTCTGGCTGCGAGCGCTTCACTCAATACGACGGTGATGCCCTTCATCCTGCGCGGCGCGTGTCTGCTTGGCATTGATTCCGGTTACGTTGGCGCGGCCTACCGCAAACTTGTCTGGCAGCGGCTGGTGAGCGATCTGCGGCCGCGTCATCTGACTGAAATGACACGCACCATCGGATTCGACGATCTACCCGACGTTTTTGACAGTTTTCTAAAAGGTAAGGCGCACGGTCGCGTTGTTGTTGAAGTGGCCGGTGCTTAGTCGCAGAGAGATTCGACAGGGTTGCACATGGAAAATCATACCCAGTTGCCACGCATATTGATTGTCGATGAATCGCGCATGGTGCGCGCGATGATCGGCAAGCACATCCGCGATCATTACGACTACCGTGAGGAAGCCGATGGTGAGGCGGCCTGGCAGGTGCTGGTTCTTGATCATTCCATCGAATTGGTGATTTGCTCACTGTCCCTGCCGGTTCTCGATGGCAATGGTCTGCTGGTTCGCGTGCGTTCATCGCGCCTGACGCGGCTTGCCCAGATGCCGATGCTGATGATTTCTGGCGACAATGACGAAGCGCTTGAACGAGCCAAAGGACATGGTGCGACCGATTTCATCAGTCGCGGCACCGGCGGAACCGAACTGCTGGCGCGTATTGACTCCTCGCTCAAGCTTGCCCAGGCGCAAAGCCAACTCAAGGAAAACCTCGAACAGCACGTCCAGAATCCGGAAACGGGTTTGTTTACCCGCAAGTACGTCGAGTTGCAGGCGGCACAGGGCATGTCTCATGCCATGCGGCACGACAGCGAGGTCAGCGCCATGGTTGTTTGTTTTGACAACATCGGCGCGTTGCGTGAAGAGCACGGCATTGATGTGGTCAAGCAGTTGCAACAGCGCTTTATCACGATGCTGGCGAGCAAGATTCGCAAGGAAGACAGCCTGGGCCACTACGTCGGTAGTCAGTTGGTGGTTATCTCTCCTGGAACACCTTATCCCGCGTGCGAGTCTTTTGGCAACCGTCTGCGCGAAGCGATTCATGTGGCGAATATCGCTGCCCATGGGCAACGTTTGAACTTGTCAGTCAGCGTTGGTGTCAGTAATAGCCCTGTGGATGGTGTGACTTCTGCCGGTGCACTGATTGAACTGGCCGGCGCCCGTTTGAAAGCGGCGCAACAAGCCGGGGGCAATCGGGTTATTGCATGTGCGGCCTCGCAGGCACCCGTTGTAGCGCCAGCACCGAGGATTGATCTGGCCATTGCGTTGGCCAAGTCGGGGCACGAGAGCGAATTGTTGCCGCACTTGGCCGTGCTCGGTAGCCAGGTTCTGCCCTTGCTGAAACTGCTGGATAGAGAATATATGTTGGGTCTGCCCATGGCAGAGATTGAAAAGAAGTTGCTTGATCCGGCGCAGAAGGTAAAAGACGTCGGACAGGATTAGTTTCCATTAGTGCAGGGTACGTGTATCAGCAACAAGGGAATTTTATGACCACAATCAAGGAGTTTCACCAGCATTCCATCGACAACCCGGATGCTTTCTGGGCGGAAGAAGCCAAGCTGATCGATTGGCACAAACCCTTTACCAGGACACTCGATTATTCCCACCCGCCGTTTGCCAAGTGGTTTGTTGGCGGCGAAACCAACCTTTGCTACAACGCGGTGGATCGTCATGCCGCCAAACGCCCGAATGACCGGGCCATGGTCTTCATCTCTACCGAAACCGATACAGAAATCGTTTACTCCTTTGCAGAGCTGAAGAAGGAAGTCATGCGCATGGCGGCCGCCATGCAGAGTCTGGGTGTTGGCAAGGGGGATCGCGTACTGATCTACATGCCGATGATTCCCGAAGCGACGTTTGCCATGCTGGCCTGCGCGCGAATCGGTGCCATTCACTCGGTGGTGTTTGGTGGTTTCGCGTCTGGTTCGCTGGCTACCCGTATTGATGATGCGACGCCCAAGCTGATGGTTTCCGCTGACGCCGGCATGCGCGGTGGCAAGGCCGTTCCCTACAAGCATCTTCTGGACGACGCCATAACGCTGGCCAAACACAAGCCAGCCAAGGTGCTGATGATTGATCGCGGGCTCGACAAGGAGTTCAGCAAGGTAGAAGGTCGTGACGTCGACTACGCTACGTTGCGTGAGCAGTTCATGGATACGGAGGTTCCCGTTACCTGGCTTGAGTCGTCGGAGCCCTCGTACATCCTGTACACCTCGGGAACGACCGGCAAGCCGAAAGGCGTTCAGCGCGACACCGGCGGTTATGCCGTGGCGCTGGCAGCATCGATGAAATACATCTACTGCGGCGGTGAGGGCGAGACCATGTTCTCCACCTCCGATATCGGCTGGGTGGTCGGTCACTCCTATATTGTCTATGGCCCGCTGCTGGCCGGCATGTGCACGATCATGTACGAAGGCACGCCACTGCGTCCCGATCCCGGAATCTGGTGGCAGATCGTCGAAAAGTACAAGGTCAACGTGATGTTCTCGGCACCGACGGCAGCACGGGTACTGAAGAAACACGATACGGCGTACATGCACAAGTACGATCTGTCGAGTCTGAAGCACCTGTTCCTGGCCGGTGAGCCGCTTGATCAGCCAACTCATGAATGGATGATGAGCGAACTCGGGCTGCCGGTGATCGACAACTACTGGCAGACTGAAACCGGGTGGCCGATTCTCGCCGCCATGCATGGCATCGAGAAAACCGAGATTCGCTACGGCACGCCGAGTTTTCCGGTCTACGGCTACAATCTCAAGGTTTTCCGTGAGGACGGTACGGTCTGCGATGCAGACGAAAAAGGCATTGTCGGCATTATTCCGCCGTTGCCGCCGGGTTGCCTGTCAACCGTCTGGGGTGACGATGAGCGTTTTGTCTCGACTTACTTCTCGTTGTTCCGGGAGCCACAGGTCTATTCTTCATTCGACTGGGGGATCAGGGACAAGGACGGCTATCACTACATCCTCGGCCGCACCGACGATGTGATTAACGTGGCCGGACATCGCCTCGGGACGCGCGAAATCGAGGAGGCGATTCAGGGCCATCCGGCGATTGCCGAAGTGGCGGTGGTCGGCGTGGCCGATCCCTTGAAGGGGCAGATGCCGATGGCCTTTGCCGTAGTCAAGGATGCCGCATCGATTGCCACGCCGGAGAAGCGCGCTGATCTGGAAAAGGCCGTACTCAAGCAGGTCGACGACAGTCTGGGGGCGATTGCCC
>JBBQAT010000152.1:0-9844 GCA_038316625.1 Burkholderiales bacterium | reverse complement strand
AAATCCAACGACGAAGGAATGGAAGCGACCATCCGGCTGGCGTCCTCGCCCGGCGAGGGGCTCGTCTTCACCAATCTGGTGGATTTCGACATGAAGTACGGCCACCGTCGGGATGTCCAGGGCTACAAGCGCGCGCTCGAGGTCTTTGATGCGCAGCTTCCCACCTTGTTGTCGCTGCTGCGCGACGATGAACTGCTGCTGATCACCGCCGACCACGGCTGCGATCCGATCTTCAAGGGGACCGACCACACCCGCGAATACATCCCCGTAGTGGTCGCCGGTCCGGCAGTGAAGCCGGTCGATCTCGGCATCCGCGAGAGTTTTGCGGATATTGCCGCGACCATCGCCGAACTCTTGCTCGGCGAAAACGACAAGGGCAGTTTTGCCCGTCAAATCCTGCACAAAGGGTAACTGCCCGAATCGAAGCAAAGTACGACAGATATGGCTACCACAATTCCCTCCCCATCAAGGGGAAGGAGAAAAACGGCGGCAACTGAATGGTTGCCACAATGGAATTTAAGGACAATTCGATGTTTTTGCCTCAGGAAATAATCCGTCACAAGCGTGACAAACAGGTCTTGCCGGCTGGAGAAATACAGGCCTTCATCAAAGGCATCACCGATAACCGCGTCAGCGAAGCGCAGATTGCAGCCTTCACCATGGCTATCTTCCTGAACGACATGAACCGTGACGAATGCGTCGATCTGACGCTGTCGATGCGCGATTCAGGGCGTGTGATGGAGTGGAAATCGCTCGATCTGGGCGGGCCGATCGTGGACAAGCATTCCACCGGCGGTGTCGGCGATGTCGTGTCCCTGATGCTCGGGCCGATGTTTGCCGCGTGCGGCGGTTTCAATCCAATGATTTCCGGCCGTGGCCTGGGTCATACCGGCGGTACGCTGGACAAGCTGGGTTCGATTCCCGGCTACAACCCTTTCCCGTCCCCGGATCTTCTCAAGGCGACCGTGCGCGAAGCCGGAACGGCCATCATCGGTCAGACCGGTGATCTGGCACCGGCCGACAAGCGTATCTACGCTGCCCGCGATGTGACGGCGACCGTTGAATCGATTCCGCTGATTACGGCGTCGATTCTGTCCAAGAAACTGGCGGCTGGTCTCGATGCGCTGGTGATGGACGTAAAAGTCGGCTCCGGCGCCTTCATGCCGACACCTGAACTGTCGGTGGCTCTGGCCAAGTCCATTGTTGCCGTCGGGACCGGCGCCGGCTTGAATGTCAGCGCTTTGTTGACCGACATGAATCAGTCCTTGGCACCGTGCGCTGGGAATGCAATTGAAGTCCGCTGCGCGCTTGATTATCTGACCGGAAAATCGCGCCCCGCTCGTTTGCACGAAGTGACCCTGGCGTTGTGTGCCGAAGGCCTGGTTTCGAGCGGTCTGGCGCGTGACCTGGTTGAGGCGCGGAATAAACTTCAGGCCAGCCTGGATTCCGGCGCAGCGGCTGAGCGCTTTGCCTGCATGGTTCGTTTGCTTGGAGGCCCGGCTGATCTCATCGAACGGCCCGATGCCTATCTGGAGCAAGCGCCCGTGACTGTCGACCTGCCTGCGCCGCGCTCCGGCGTTGTTGCCGCCTTCGATACCCGCGCCCTGGGGCTGGCGGTGGTTGCCCTCGGTGGTGGCCGTCTGCGCAGCGACCAGGTGATTGATCCCGCCGTTGGCTTCAGCGAAATTGTTGAATTGGGCGCGTCGGTGACAAGGGGCCAACCGCTGCTACGCGTTCATGCGCGGAGCGAAGCGGCTGCAGCGCTGGCCATCGACATGGCGCTGAAAGGCATCACGATCGAAGAAACCGCGCGTGTTGAGCCACCGCTCGTCTGGCAGCGCATCAGCGCGACGGAGTCGGCATGACTTCGACCGAAAAACTGATTCAGGAAGCACGCGACGCGCGGGACAAAGCCTACGTGCCCTATTCGCAGTTCCGTGTCGGTGCCGCACTTGAGGCGCGCGACGGAACGATCTACCACGGTTGCAACGTCGAGAACGCGTCTTATGGACTGACCAACTGCGCCGAACGCACGGCCTTTTTTCGGGCGATTGCCGATGGCCGAAAGCCGGGCGAGTTTGTGGCGCTGGCGGTTGTTGGTGAAACGAACGGGCCGATTGCTCCCTGCGGAGCCTGTCGACAGGTCATGCTGGAACTCGGCGGTGCGGACTTGCAGGTCATTCTGGCGAACATGGGCGACGCTGTCGACCTGACCACGCCGGAACGTCTGTTGCCGGGCGCTTTTTCCCGTGCAGATTTATCGACGACGGAGGCAGTAAAAATACCGGGAAAAGGCGATAAAGCAGCTTGACACCGGTAGCAAGCGGATTTACCGTGCGAAAAGCTTTTCGCACGGATCTTTGGTGGTATCTCAACAATTGTTAGGAGGTTTCTGATGAGTAAGAAAGCATTGGCATCTGCACTTATGGCCTTCGGTCTGCTGTCTCTGGCACCGATGACCGCATCCGCTCAATTGAAGGTCGGTATGGTGACCGATGCGGGCACGATTGACGATAAGTCGTTCAATCAGGGAACATGGGAAGGAATCAAGAAAGCCGCCAAGGATTTCGGTGTCAAGACGAAGTATCTCAAGCCCACCGGAACCACCGAGGCTGATTATGTCAAGGAAATCGGTAACCTGAACGATGCGGGCTTCAGCCTCATCGTGACGCCGGGCTTCAAGTTCGAGCCGGCCATTTTTGTTTCGCAGGACAAGTATCCGAAGACCAAGTTCGTTTTGATCGACGGCAGCCCGAACAACGGCGCTTACGATGCCACGCGCAAGGAAAAGGTTGGTCCGAACACCGTTTCGATTTTCTTCGCCGAGCATGAGTCGGGCTTCCTGGCGGGCGTTGCTTCCTCGTTGCAGATCGGGACCGGCGACTTTGGCTTTATCGGTGGTATGGAAATCCCGCCGGTCCAGAAATTCAACTGGGGCTTCCAGCAAGGCGTTGCTTACGCCAACAAGAACTTGGGAACCAAGATCGCCATGAAGGCGGAAAACGTGATTTATCAGGGCACCTTCAGTGATGTCGCAGCAGGCCAGCAGCTAGCCGCCCAGATGTATGACCGCAACGTGAAGGTGATTTTCGCTGCAGCCGGCGGCGTTGGCGTGGGTGCGATCAACGAAGCCAAGACGCGTGCTGCCAAGGGCGTCTGGATTGTCGGTGTTGATGGTGACCAATACGCTCAGGGCATTTACAGCGGCAACAAGTCGATCATCCTGACCTCGGCCATGAAGCGCGTTGATTCAGCCGCGTACGACATGATCAAGGCCGAAAAAGACGGCAAGTTCCCTGGCGGCCAGACCCTGGTGTTCGATGCCAAGCAAGACGGCGTTGGCATTCCTGCGGTTAACCCGAACCTGAAGCCTGAAGTGGCCAAGAAAGTGAATGAAGTTCTTGCTCAGCTGAAGGCCGGCAAGATCACCGTTTCCGGTGAAAAAGGCGATCTGATCAAGTAAGTGATTCCCGCCGTGAAAATCGCCTGAGCGGTTTTCACGGCAAGCGGTGAGCGATCTGCCTGCCGTGCCTCTGGAAGGCGCATAAATAGGCGGTCTACAGATCATGTGCTGCGAGATGCGCATGGATATTGGCTTGCAGGGCATCGATGCATGAAGATGCCATTTTTTATTGACTGTCAGGGTCATTGATGTCAACCCGCGACAGCCAGCCAGGACTGTGTGCCAGACCTCGTAAGCAGAGTGATATGATTCGCAATCGGTATATTCGGTGCCATGCCGAACCGGTTGATTGAAAGAATCTGTCCATGCGAATTGCCTATCTGGAGGACGAGGCTGAATCAGCGGCCATCGTTTGCGGCTGGTTACGGGAGGCCGGTTATGAGGTCGAGTGGTTCGATACCGGCGTGAAATGTGCGCGAGCGGTCGCCAGCGAACGTTTTGATGCCTGTCTGTTTGACTGGGGCATACCTGATCTGTCCGGGACCGAAGTTCTGTCACGGCTTCAGATCAAGCTGCGACAGTCCATGCCTCCGGTAATCTTTGCCACGGGGCGAGATAGTGAGCAAGACGTCGTTGATGTCCTCACCGCCGGGGCCGATGATTACATCGTCAAACCCCTCTCTCGTCCGATACTGCTGGCTCGTCTACAGGCCGTTTTGCGGCGCCGGGGAGACGCTTCAGGAGCGCCGCAGACGCAAGACTTCGGCCGCTTGCTGGTTGACCCGGCCCGGCGACAGTTTTCGCTGGACGGCAATGTCGTTACGCTGACCGAGCGCGAAACCGATCTGGCGCTGCATTTTTTCCAGAGCATCGGTCGTCTGCTGACGCGCGATCATTTGATCCAGGTCGTGTGGTCGCTAACACCAAACATTGATACGCGAACGGTCGATGTGCACGTCAGTACCCTGCGCCGCAAGCTCAGCCTCGTGCCCGAATTCGGCTGGCGCCTCGTTTCAATTTACGGTCACGGCTACCGCCTCGAAAGACAATTGGTTTCGCCATGAAATCCCCTTTTATTCAGAATGTTTTGTCGGCGTTGGCGTTGTCTCTCGCCCTTTGTTCCAACGCGATCAGTGCCGACGATGTGCCCATTTGGCGCTATACCGTCAAGCCGGGCGACAACCTGATCAACATCGCGGAGCGCTATTTCATTCGCGCCGAGCAGTGGCCGAAGGTGCAGCAGGCCAATAGGATCGGCGATCCGCACCGGATATTGCCGGGCACCGTGTTGCGCATTGCGGCTGACATGCTGCGCGTAACTCCTGGTCAGGCGCTGCTGGACGGCGTTAGCGGCACTGTTCGCTGGCGCGTCGGCGACGCGGACTGGCAGGAGGCGACGAATGGCTTGCGCCTGGCGGCGGGTGCTTCGCTGGAAACCGGCGATGGCTCAAGTGTGTTGCTGGTTCTGGCTGACGGCACCAGGATTGTTGTTTCGCCCAATTCGAAAATCACGCTCGATACACTCAGCCTGTATGCCGGCGGCTTGATGGCGGATACACGCGTGCGCCTGCAGAGCGGTCAGACGGACATCATTGCCAACCCGGAACAGCGCAGCAATCAGAACCTGAGAATCCAGACGCCCTCGGCGCAGGCCGTCGTGCGCGGCACACATTTCCGGGTCGGTGCCAACGATGAGGTCACGCGCGAGGAAACGCTCGGCGGTCTGGTCGGTGTGAGTGCTTCTGGCCAGAGCGTGGAGGTGCCCAAGGGCCTCGGGACCGTGGCCAAGGCCGGTGAGCCGCCCATGCAGCCGGTTCGGCTGCTGGCAGCGGCCGATGTGTCCGGCCTTCCGGTCCGCTTTGAGTATCTGCCGCTGCGCTTCCCGCTCCCGCAACTCAGCGGTGTCAAGGAATGGCAGGGACAGGTCGCGCCAGACAAATCATTCGAGCGCATCCTCTTGAGCAAGTCCGCCAGCGGCCAGGCGCTGTCTTTCGCCGATCTGCCCAACGGCGACTACGTGTTGCGCCTGCGCGCGATCGATGTTCACGGGCTGCAAGGATTCGACGCCCTGCATCCATTCACTGTGTTTGCTCGACCTTTCCCGCCGGGCCTCAATTCGCCGGGCGATGGGGCGACGATTCGTACCGCCAGCGCCCAGTTTGGCTGGGGGAACGTCGTGGACGTGGCGCGCTATCACCTGCAGATTTCAACGACGCCTGATTTTGCTTCTCCCCTGTACGACGAAACGCTTGATCGCGATGCCTGGCAGGTTCCGGAAGAACTGCCCGCAGGGAAACTCTATTGGCGTGTGGCCAGCATTACGGAGGCGGGGCAGCAAGGGCCGTGGAGTATCGCCGCCGCCTTTACCTACAAGCCCGGTCCAGGGGCTGTTGATCTCGGGCGTGCGGCGCTTAGGATAGAACCCGACAAGATCGTACTCACCCTGGCTCCGCCTCCGGAAGGTCTGCTTTACGAGGCTGTTCTTTCTTCCGGGAAGGAGATGGAGCCGTTGCTGGCTCAGGCGCGTTCGGAGGACGGTTCGCTGGAACTGAAACCGCCGGGTAGTGGAAGCTATTATCTTGGCGTTCGTCTCGTTGATGGCAGTGACAACACACCGGGTCCGGTTGCCGTGCAGAAGGTCGAGATTCCGCCCAGCCGCCTGTGGTTGCTGTTCCTGCTGCTGCCCTTGGCGCTTTAAGCGGGTTTGGCGTGATTGCGGGCGCCTGGCTGGCTAAGGAAAAAAGCGTTGTCGCGCTGTTGCTGGTGTTGATTGCGCTGTCGATCAGTCTTTCGGGCGTGCTCACACGCGTAGACCACCTGATCTTTGATGTCGGCCAGCGCCTGAATTCGCGATCTGCTGCGGAAGGTATTGCGATAGTCGCGGTCGACGAGGCCAGTCTCGAGCGGATCGGCCGCTGGCCGTGGTCGCGTGATGTTCATGCCCGCCTGCTCAATACGCTTTGTGCCGCTCGCCCCGCCGTGATCGGCTTCGACATCGCCTTCTCCGAGCGCAGCGCCGAACCGGCAGCCGATGCCGCGCTGGCTCAAGCCATGGCCAATTGTGGCAATGTGGTTCTGCCGTTGGTGATCGAAACGCCGGGCGCGGGCGGGCAACTTCTTGAATCCCCGCCAATATCGGAACTGGCCTCGGTCGCCGCCGGGCTGGGGCGGGTTGGTGTCCGTCTTGACGAGGATGGCATCGCCCGTGCGGTGGATTTGCGCGAAGGCGTTGGGTCGGCGTCCTGGCCATTGCTTGCTGAAGAACTGCTGCGCGTTGCCGACTCGATAACGAAACCCGTGCCCGGAAACGCCTGGCAGGAGGGTGGCTTCGGGCTGAAGCGTGAGGATTCCCGCCGGCTTGAGTTTGCGGGTCCGCCCGGAACCTTGCCGCGTATTTCCTATGCCCAGCTTCTCGAAGGGAATGTGCCTCCCGCAACCTTTGCCGGGAAAACCGTTTTGATCGGTGCAACGGCGGTCGGGCTGGGGGATTTCTTGCCCACACCCGTTTCAGCGCAGGCTCAACCCATGTCCGGTGTCGAAGTGCAGGCCAATGTATGGCTCTCGATGCGCGACAAGCGTCTGATTACGCTGGTACCGGCGTGGGCTTCGGCGCTTTTGTGCACCGTGCTGTCTGTTGTTCCCCTGTTCTGGCTTCCCCGGTTGATGCCACTCCCCGGTTTGTTGCTCAGCACGCTGTGGATTTTGATGTTGGGACTCATCGGCGGATTGCTTCCTGGCTGGTCTCAGCTTTGGTTCGCCCCGAGCGGTGCGCTGGTTGCCGGCTTGGCGGCCTTTCCGTTGTGGAGTTGGCGCAGGCTGGAGGCTGCGCGACGCCATCTTGATCAGGAATTGCGCCAGTTGGGGGCTGACGGATTGGGGACGAAGCCACCTGTCGCCATGCGACGTTTGGGCTTTGAGCAGCGTATCGCCTGGGTGCAGGCGGCGCAGCGACGGATGCAACACCTTGAGACGCAACGCAACGAGGCGCTGGCCTTCATTTCGCATGATCTGCGCAGTCCGCTGGCCAGTGCGGTGCAGCGCCTCGAGATCGACCCCGTGTGCAATGCCGCTCAGCTATTGCCACCATTGCGGCGGGCGCAGGCGATGGCGCAGGATTTTCTTCAACTGGCGCGTGCCGAAGCGCTTGATTCACGACAGATGAAAGTACTGGATCTGGGCGCAGTGCTGCATCAGGCGACCGATGAACTCTACGCGCAAGCTCAACAACGCGGGCAGCACATCGTTCGGATGCTGCCAGACGAGTCAGTGTGGGTCAGGGGTGACTTCGATGCCCTGGAACGTTGTGCCATCAATCTGCTGCAGAACGCGCTGACCTACGGGCCGGAAGGCGTGCCGATTGCTATCGGGCTTGAGCCACAGCCTGGCGGAATCCGTTTCTGGGTTGAAAATGAGGGCGACGAACTGGGTGAAGACCAGATCAGCCGCCTATTTCAGCGCTTCAGTCGTGGACCGGGCGGCGCAAGCAATCCGGCTAGCTCCGGGCTCGGGCTCTATTACGTGCGCACCGTGGCGGAAAAACATGGCGGACGCGCCGGCCTTGAGTGCCATTGTGGGAAGATTCGTTTTTGGGTCGTGCTGCCTGATGGAAATGACGCTAGGCTTGGCTGTCCGGCTTGAGTGGTGTTCCCTGTTCCGCATTGTCAATTGCTACGAACTCGAACGTATCCCCCGTGCATTTATTTGCCAGGTGTCCGAATGAAATGCGACCACGTCCTCTCAGGATGAAGCTCTCATCCTTGACGACATATTCTTCGCCGTTGTCGAGGCGGATGCTGGTTCCATTGGCGCTCTGATCCGTCAGCACGCAGCCCTCGGGACCGACACGGATGTACGCATGCGTTCTGGAGGCAAAGCGATCCGTGATAACGACGTCGCTGCCGGGGTCACGGCCAAAAACGGTTACTGGGTTCAAGTGGTTGAGTTCAATTCGTTTTTCCCCCTGGCACAAAACGAGAAGGTTGCGTGCCGTACGCTTCGCGAAGAATGGGGCAGGCGGCACCAGAGTACGAAGCGTGATCGCCCGCTGCCAGTTGAATGCATAGGCCGGGAGTTCGCCGCCGGCGCTGCCGATCCGCGCACTGATTTGCTTCATCGCTGGGCCAAGGGTTTCAAGCACCTGTTCGGACACAACAATCTTGTCTTCCGGGGCGACAAACGCCAGCCGGCTGGCGGCATCGAATCCTGCGCGCCGTGCGTGGTCACGGCGTTCCGGCATTTTTTCGCCGGACAAGGATAGCCTGGGGGCTTGTGCGTGGCCATCGGAAATGGTCCGGTGTATGCCGATCTGCAAGCTGTACCGGCTGCCCGAAACTTGCGGCAGGCCTGTGCAGCGGCGCTGCATTTCACAGCTTCCACGGATCGCGGCGTTGGCGGTATCAAAGGTGATCAGCAGGCTTTCATTGCGGCGGCAGACCAGTGCTCCGTCAAAAGCATGGGCAACCCGTTCCATACGGTTCAGACGTCGAACCACGGGTTGCCCTGCCACGGTTTCGTTCAGTTCGGGGTAAGGGCTGTCCGCGCCATGCAGTGTTGCACAAACTACGTAAGCGATATGTCCCTTGTCCATTGAACTGCCTTTGCTGCGCTTGAATTGCACGATCTAGAGGATGTTCTCGCTGGCTTGAACTGTGTGCGGGGGGCACGCTGTCCAGCCTTTGAAAACAGTTCCAAGCGTAGGAGTGGCACAGATTGGCCGCAAGGAATGTGAAACGCTTTTTACAATCCTTGCGTTGCGGGAAAAGCGGGCGGCGTACCGGGTAGATTCAGGGGTAAAAAACGTAGAGCCGATAACCGGCCGCGCTGATGTTCTTGGCTTCGATCCAGAGATGCACAGCAACATCGGCATTGGCCTTGAACGGCTGGCCAGCGGGAATCTTTGCTGAAAGATACTCGGCAGGCGGGAAAACGCGGCGGGCGATGGCGGCATCGGCGGTATCGGTCAGCGATAGCTCAAGTGAGGGGTAGGCTTGCTCATAAGCAGCGCGGTTGCGCAGCGTGGCATTGAGCACGAGCAGGTTGCCCCGCGTCGGATCATTTTGCAGGTCCGACGCTTCGATACTCACCAGTTCAACGTGGCGCGGCAAGGGCAGGTCAGCGCTGAACGCCTGACTGAATGCCACAAGCGCCGGTCTCAGGCTGGGTGCGGTGATCGCGAGTTCACTCCGAAAACGGAAAACAACTTGCCCGGCCAGCGCCAGCACCAGCAGCACCGCAGCAAGGGTGAAGGGCCAGCGCAGCGGCCTGTTTGCCTGGACCGGGACCTGCGCGTACATGACGCCTTCTGCCCATTTGCTGTAACCGGGGATCTCCGCTGTCTCTCGTGGCAATATCAAACCCGTCGCCTTGCCCAATTCCTGCGCGGCCGTTTCGCTCAGAACAGGCGAGTCTTCTTCAGGTGCCTCTAGCGCAGCCTCTTCGACG
>JBBQAT010000151.1:0-10078 GCA_038316625.1 Burkholderiales bacterium | reverse complement strand
GTCGGTCGCCGTTTCCCCGTAGTTGCGGGTTACCGTGACCTCAATCCCTTCGGGAATTACTGTTCCCTTGAGCGATTCAACGCGGGCAATCACACCATTGGCAATATCCGCCGCATTGACGCCAGGCTTCTTCGAAATCTGAACAGTAACCGCTGGCACTTCGCCGTTTTTGCTGCCAAACCAAACGTATCGTCCAGGTTGATCCGGGCCATCCTCGACACGTGCCACATCCCCCATGAACACGGGCTTGCGGTTACTGGCATCACCGCGCACGGCAACGACCAGTTGACGGACATCGGCCGCCGATTCGAGATAGGTCCCGGTCTGTACCAGCACCTCGCGATTACCCGCGACCAGACTACCTGAGGATTGCGACGCATTGCCGACTTTGAGCGCCGCCGAGAGATCCTGAGGCGTCACGCCAAAGGCATTCATGCGCTCACTGTCCATCACCACACGGATAACATGATCCGGCCCGCCAATAGTCGATATGTCGCGCGTACCCTTGATGCGCTTGAACTCGACCTCCGACGCGCGTGCCACCTGCTGTAGATCAAAGGCTGAACGCTTCTCATCGGCGGTCCAGAAAGTCAAGGCAACGATAGGCACATCATCAATGCCCTTCGGCTTAACGATTGGCTCCAGCACACCAAGATTCGGTGATAGCCAGTCACGATGGGAATGCACCGTATCGTAGAGCCGCACGATCGCGTCGTTGTACTTGACGCCTACATCAAACTGCACCGTAATGACCGCCATTCCGGGCTGCGATACCGAGAACACATGCTCGATACCGGACATACGCGAGAACACCTGCTCGGCCGGAGTCGCCACCAGGTTCTCCACATCCTTGGCCGATGCCCCCGGGAAAGGGACAAAAACGCTGGCCATCGTCACGTCGATCTGCGGCTCTTCTTCACGCGGCGTAATCAGCGTGGCGAAAAGCCCCATCAAGAGCGCGACGAGCGCAAGCAAAGGCGTCATCTGCGACGCCTGGAAGAATCGAGCGATACGACCTGAAATGCCCATTATTTCTGTTTTTCCTTGAGTTTCATGATACCCAGCGCCTTCATTACATATTTTTCGTAGATCGGCTCGGAGGTACCCCTCTTCAGTTTGTGCATGAAGTATTTTTCAAAGCCGACCTTGGCCACATGCACCCACCGACCGTGCGAGAACCAATTCACGTTTCGCGGAGGAATTTGTGGCAACGCAACAAAGGCCGCACCCGTGGAACCAAAATCGGCTAGACAGATGGCGTTCCACGTTGCGTGACGGTCCGGTTCGAGTCCGTCAAGAACAGCGCGAATGTTATGTGCAGTCGCGGTCACCATGGATTCGATCATGTAGCCGGTTTTCGGCGTCCCTGTTGGCACTGGGGTTGCTTCAACCGGCGGAATCGCCACGCAAACGCCAATCGAGTAGATGTTCTGGAATTTCGGGTTGCGCTGCAGGGCGTCAATCAAGACAAAACCACGCGGATTGGTCAAGCCTTCGATGCCAAACACCGCATCAACGCCCTTGAAGGCCGGTAACATCATCGAGTACTTGAACGGCAGGATGTGATCCTTCTTCGGCTTGCCATCCTCATCATGCTCGGTAACAAACATCTTGCCAGCTTCAACCTTCGCCACCTTCGCGTTACATATCCACTTGATATGCTTGTCGCGGAAGATCGACTCCATCAAGCTCTTGGAATCACCGACGCCACCGAGACCGAGATGGCCGATATAGGGCTCCGAGGTCACGAACGTCATCGGCACCTTGTCGCGAATCTTGCGACGTCGCAGATCGGTTTCCATGATCATGGTGAATTCGTAGGCGGGTCCGAAGCACGAGGCCCCCTGCACCGCACCCGAGACAATCGGGCCTGGATCCGCAACAAATATCTCCCACGCGTCCTTCGCCTTCAAGGCGTGATCAACGTGGCAAATCGACTGCGTATGCCCCTGTGGTCCAAGCCCTTCGATCTCCTCAAAAGCCAGTTTCGGACCTGTAGCAATGATCAGGAAGTCATAGTCAAGACGACGACCGTCACACAGTTCCAAATGATTCTCTTCCGGATGCACACGCTTGACACCCGCCGAATCGAAATCGATTTTCTTGTTGGCCAGCAAAGGCGCAATCTCAAGTTCGATCTCCTCGCGCTTGCGCCAATCCACCGCCACCCAGGGATTGGACGGAACGAAATGGAAGGTCGGCGTGTTTGCGACCACCGTGACTCGATCTTCGGGACGCGCATGTTCGCGCATCTCAAAAGCCATTGGCAAGCCGCCAATCCCGGCACCGACGATTACGATGTGAGCCAATTGCCTCTCCTCGATGGATTTGCCCGCTTCTTTAACTGCGGAGTCAGTGAAACTCAACCTGGACTGCTCTTTCTTGCACCGAATTGGCGTTGCTATTTGCCTGGTGCCGGGGTGGCAGCAGATTTGAGGGCAATGCCGGCCTTGATCGGGTCGAGCACGACGCGTTCACCACTCGTCAAGCCAGCCAACACCTCGATTTCGTTGCCGCCGGACACTTCGCCCAAGCGCAACTGCCGCAATGACAATGCACCTTGTTCGTTGTGCACATAGACCGCCGCAACTTCGCCACGGCGCACAACCGCAGCCGCCGGGACCGTCATGCGCTGCGCCCGCCCAATGATGAAATGCACGCGTGCAAACATCCCGGGGATCACGTTTTTCAGGTCAGCCGGCAATCCAACACGCACCTGCGAAACGTGCGTTGCTGCGTCAGCCGTGGGCAAGAGCGTTACGGCCTTTGCGTCGACCCACTGGCCCAGATCAGGAAACTCGACCCTGGCCTCTTTGACACTACGCATCTGCGAAAGCTGATATTGCGGAATGCTGGCCGTTACGCGTAAGCCATTTGGATCGTAAATCGTCAGCAACGGCCTACCCGGCGCTGCCGTTTCACCCTGCTCGATCAAGCGCTGCGCGACGACGCCCGAGATTGGCGCGGTCACGCTGGCATAGCCGACGCTAACCCCTGCTTGCCCACGCGAAGCTTGCGCCGCCTCAAAGTCAGCCTTGGCCTTGTCCAGAGCAGCAGCGCTGATGAAACTCTGTTTTTGCAGATTTTTCATTCGCTCGTAATTGGCCTTAGCGTTGATGTACTGCGCCGACGCGCCAGCCGCGACCTCGCTCGCCTCACGCGCATCAATCCGCACCAGTAAATCGCCCTTCCTGACGATCTGACCGGCATCAACGCGCATCTCGATAACGCGGCCCGAAGTCTGCGCAGTCAGCGTGGTCTGTGCCACCGCTTCAACGGTAGCCTCGACCGGCAGGGTCAAATCAACCGGGTGCGGCCGCACCACAACCGTTGGCAGGTCTTGAGCCGAGACGGGAAAGATTGTCACTAACGCCATCACTACAAATAGCGCGCAAGGAAGAGCACAAAGAGAATTTGTTTTCATGTCTATTAGAATATTCTAATATTTAAATAAATGCAAGCGTCTCACACCCCTGAACACTACTAACCATAGCTTCTATTTTGCATATTTGCAACGCGTCTATGGTAACTTCCAATACAGCCGCCGCCGGACGCAAGATTCAATCATCATTTCCAGCCCTGAAAACGACGAGGCCTCCATCGCTGGAGGCCTCGTCGGGGAGTTTTAGAACGCTCGGCTTCTCGTCAAGCCGGAACGATCAACGATAATCTTCCCACTTGATATTGCGCATGTCCCCATTACGCTCGAACTGTCGATGCATAGCCAACCCGAGCGACAAGGACATTGGCTCATGGCTGCTTGGCTTGACCAAATTCAAATAGTCACGCAGTTGCTCCTTGTAGTCAGGATGCGCACAGTTATCGATGATCAGCCTTGCCCTCTGTAGCGGATCCTTGCCGCGCAAATCGGCAACACCTTGCTCGGTTACCACGATCTGCACCGAGTGCTCGCTGTGATCCATGTGCGAAGCCAGCGGAACGATCGACGAGATCTTTCCGCCCTTGGCCGTCGACGGACAAGAGAAGATCGACAGGTAGGCGTTACGCGTGAAATCGCCCGATCCGCCAATACCGTTCATCATCATCTTGCCCATCACGTGCGTCGAGTTCACATTGCCGCCAAGGTCGATCTCGATTGCCGTATTCATCGAAATGATTCCAAGGCGACGAACAATTTCGGGATGGTTGGAGATTTCCTGCGGACGCAGAATGATGCGCTTTTTATAGTAGTCAATATCGTTTGTCACCTTGCTCATCGCTTCTGAACTCAGCGTCAGCGCGCAAGTCGAAGCGAAGGTGCAGCGACCGTTTTCCAGCAGGGGCACCACTGAATCCTGCAAAACCTCCGTATACATTTCGAACGGAGGGATGTCGCTGCTCTTGCCCAAGGCCGCCAGCACGGCATTGGCGATATTGCCAACGCCCGACTGCAGGGGAAGAAACTGCCGCGGGATGCGCCCAATCTTCATTTCCGCCGCCAGGAAGTCGGCCACGTTCTGCCCGATCTGGTCAGTTACGGCCGTCGCATCATCAAATCCGCCGGATTCATCTTCGAGGTTTGTGAACACGACGCCCGCAATCTTCTTCGGATCAACGATGCAGATCGGCGAACCGACGCGATCCGACGCGCTGAAAATCGGAATCTCATTACGGGCAGGGGGATCCTGCGGCTCGAAAATATCGTGCATGCCGAGCAGCGACGTCGGATGCTTGGCGTTGAGCTCAAGGATGATCTTGTCAGCCAGGCGCATATAAGTATTCGATGCGCCGACCGATGTAGACAGAACCACGCCACCACCCGCCGTAACGTCGCACGCCTCGACGACCGCCCAGTGGATCGGCCCGAGGTAGCCATAGCGAGCGTTCTGCGGCACTGTCGACAGGTGCATGTCGAAGAACTTGACCTGACCAGCGTTGATCTGCTTGCGCAGGGTGGCATTACCCTGGTAAGGCGTACGGAAGCTGATTGCTTCGGCCTCCGCCAGTGCGCCATCAAGTGATTTGCCGGTGGATGCGCCAGTCATCACGCCCACCTTGAACGGTTTGCCCGCCTGATGCTCGCGACGCGCTTTCTGTGCCAGCGCAAACGGAACGGCCTTGGCTGCGCCTGCCGCAGTGAAGCCGCTAAAGCCGATGCTCTGGTCATGCTGAATCATTTCAGCCGCTTCTTCAGCTGTTAGAATAGGAAAAGGTAAGGCCATGTCGAATTAACTCCTCATTGATGATGATTGAAAAGAAGTGAGAGCGCCAGCTGATCGAGAGCGGCGCTGAATGTGTGGGTGGAACTGCGGCGAAACTTATCCACCATGGCAGGCTGTCGCTGACATTGATGTTGAGTAACACAGGTCAATAAGACCAAAACTGATAAGCTCCTGCATCCAATAAAAACACTTATGGAGTTTTCGATTCTTAAAAATGAGGCTGCCTGCACCGCAGTCCAAACCTGACCACCAAAAACCCAACCCGACTCCGACAGACACACGGCGGCGCTAAAACGACAGGGGGCCGGGCATTATAGCTGTCCGCTACCGGGCGGGCAAACGATCAAAGCCCGCGTTTACTCTGGCATTCTTGAATCGATTGCTATCGTTACCGGGCCATCATTAACCAGATGAACCAACATGTCCGCCCCGAAGACGCCCGTTGATACCTTGCGCCCCAGATCACGCTCAAGCTGTGCGACGAAACGGTCAAAAAGCGGCTGGGAAATCTCAGGGCGCGCCGCGCGACTCCACGAAGGGCGGCTTCCTTTTCTGACCGAGGCAAAGAGCGTGAACTGGCTCACCGCCAGCACGTCTCCACCGATATCAACGACGCTGCGATTCATTACTCCGGCTTCGTCATCAAAGATGCGCAACTTGCTCAGCTTGGCCGAAAGCCAGTTGATATCCGCCAGGCCATCGTCTTCTTCAACCCCTGCCAGAACCAGCAGACCAACTCCGATGAGGCCGACCACTTCACCCGCAACCTCCACGCGAGCCGATCTTACGCGCTGTACAAGCACTCTCATTGCGGCTCCTCTTCCGCGCTTGCCTCGGCGGCAACTCGTAACCACCGCACTGTGTGCACACCCGATTCCGGCTGCAGGGTGACGTGCGTGATCCCTTGATGCAACAGTAGGTGCTTAGCTTCCGCCAGAACTCCTGGCCACTGCTCAAAGCCTTCGACAACCAGATGCGCTGATAGCGCGATGCGATTCGACGACAGTGTCCAGATGTGCAGATCGTGCACAGAGCGGACACCTGGCACAGCCGCCAGCACCCGACCGATCTTTTCAACGGAAAGATGTGCCGGAACGCCTTCAAGCAAGGCGCGCAACACTTCACGCAACAAACGCAGACTCGAGCCAAGAACGAGCACACAAATCAGCATAGAGAGCAAGGGATCAATCGGCGTCCATCCAGTAAATACAATCACCGCACCTGCAAGCAACGCCGCCACTGAGCCAAGCAGATCACCAAGCACGTGCAATAAAGCTCCGCGCGTATTCATGGTTTGCTCACCGTGCATAAGTAGCCAGGCCACACCAATGTTGATGCATAACCCAATGACCGCGACCAGTGTTACAGCTTCGCCATTGATTTTCGCTGGTTCAAGAAAACGATGGATTGCAGCAACCGAGATGGCAACGACCACCAGCACCATGAACAGAACATTTAGCAAGGCCGCCAGTGTTTCAACGCGGCCAAGGCCATAAGTGTGGCGGCGCGAGGGAGGTCGCCTCGCCAGCCAGGCAGCGAACGCCGCTAGTCCGAGCGACGCGCTATCGGTCACCATGTGCCCTGCATCTCCAAGGAGCGCCAATGAACCCGCCCAGAACCCAGTCCCTGCCTCAACAACAGCGAAACCAAGCGTCAGGAGAAGTGCCCAGACCAGACGTGGTCCTACGTCAGCATGTTGATGGTTGTGATGGGCACTTTCGTGCTGATGATGATCGCTCATGATGTGACCAATTATATTCGCCAGACAACGCTTTTCGGGCACGGCAGGAATGCTGCATCGCTGGTCACTCCAAGCAGCGTACTACCTGGGGTTAACAACCAGAGCACCAGCAACAACCACGTCGACGCCGCCTCATGAGAAAAGCACGGCGACGTCCGCGTGGCTACGCAGCCCATCAATCGCTGATTCGCCACCATGCAGGATGTTGAAAACGCCACCCGGAAAGCCGCAACGCCCTGTCAACTCTGCCAGTGCAAAAAGTGCCGCCGGCGTTTCCGGGCTCGGCCGAACAACAACCACCGCACCGGCCATCAACGCCGGAATAGCCAGTCGCAACGCACCCAGCAATGGCTCCGCCGCATTGCCTACTATGCCCAACACACCCGAGACATTGCTCGCAGCCGGATCGCGCAGCAACGCCACGACAGCATTGATTTCATCGCGGGCCGCATCGCCACCCATCCCGGATTCTTCGTTGATCAGCCTGGCAAAATGGTTGCCAAAACCCTCAAGAGCATCACTAACAGCGACAAGCAAGCCGGCCCGTCGCGCGTCACTTAGCTTCGCCCATAGACCCAAAGCAGCCCGAGCGGCCTCGATCGATTTTTCCGCCTCATCGAAACCACACATGGGGGTGCGGCGCAGCACCTGACCACTCATCGGGTTACAGACATCCTGAAACTCCGGAGCTATCGTTAGGTAAGGGTGGCCATTGATCCAGAGAGGAATCGCAAGGGGATTTTCAATTTGAAACATCAAATTCCTTTGAAACAGGCAACGAGCAGAGCGCCGCCATGATGGTAAGATATCGTGCCTTGCAAACGTAGCGAATGTAACTATTCCAGACAGGGGGTGGCACGCGATGTTATTCCGCCACAGGGAAAAACGGAAGGTTCAAGACAAAAACAATGACTGAGCAACACGCAGAGAAAGGGTCCATTCAGGTCATCGAGCGCATGATGTCGTTGCTTGACGTACTTGCCAACGCCCCAGGGCCCGCAACCCTCAAGATGCTATCGCAAGCCACAGGCCTGCATCCATCGACGGCACACCGCATTCTGGCCGTAATGACACATTCTCGCCTTGTAGAGCGACACGACGCCAGCACCTATGTTCTCGGCATTCGCTTGCTGGAACTCGGCAATATAGTCAAGTCACGTATTAACATACGCGAATTGGCGCTCCCGTTTATGCAAAGCCTGCACGAAAGAATTGGCGAAGCGATCAATCTCGGCATTCGTGACGAAGACGAAATAATCTATGTTGAGCGCACAGCCGGCGGACGTTCGCTCGTTCGAGTCGTCTACTTGGTTGGTGGCCGCGCGCCCCTGCACTTGACATCGCTGGGGAAGCTGTTCCTAGCCACCGACAGCGTCGCAAACGTTCGTGCCTACGCCAAGCGCACTGGACTACCAGGTAAAACCCCCCATTCACTGACCAGTCTGACTGCGCTGGAAAAAGAGCTCGACAAGATCCGTCGCCACGATCTGGCCTACGACAATGAGGAGGCTGAAATCGGCCTGCGTTGCGTTGCTTCGCCGATTCGAAACGAAGAAGGAGCCATTGTCGCGGCACTATCCATTTCTTCACCGACGGACCGGCACAACCCTGACTGGGCAACTCAAATCAAACGAACGACGGAAGAGATATCGCGCGCTTTAGGTTGCATCCAGCCGCGCGCAAAATAGTCGGAAAAGCCACGTCGTTCCGTGACTTTTTGTTGTATTGCCCAAGTTACCCTGGCCGGCGCGCAATCTCACGCACAAGCGACGCCTGCGTCGACTGCCTGTGCGAAGCCTGCGCGCTTTCCATCCAGCGCTTGATCCGGTTGGCGTCCCCGACCCGAGTCAGCTTACCGACGGAATCAAGAAGCACGATAACTACCGGCTTGTCAGCAACACGCGCCTGCATGACCAAACACTTCCCTGCCTCATGGATATAGCCTGTCTTGGAAAGGCCGACATCCCAGGCAGCACTTTTCACCAGTGGATTTGTGTTGTGGAACGCAAGTTCTCGGCCGCCCACCTCCACCGTTGCTTCGGACGTTGTCGTAAACTCCCGGATCAGCGGATAACGGTAGGCCGCAGTCACCATTTTTGCCAGATCCTGAGCCGTAGAAACGTTGCTGCTGGTCAGTCCGGTCGGGTCTTCAAAACGCGTATCTCTCATACCGAGTGCTTGCGCCTTGATGTTCATCGCATCCAGAAATGCAGGCATTCCTCCCGGATAATTCCGAGCCAGCGCATGCGCCGCGCGATTTTCGGAAGACATTAATGCGAGCAACAACGCAGATTCCCGCCTTAAGACCGAGCCCACATGCAGACGGGAACGACTGCCACGCAGGTAATCCACGTCATCATCAGCAATCGTGATTGGCACCTGCATATTCGGCGCACCGTCCAGCACGACCATCGCCGTCATTACCTTGGTGATCGAGGCAATTGGAGCGATGGCGGTGGCGTTTTTCTGGAAAAGCGCCTCCCCTCCTTCCAGATCAACGACCAAGGCAGCTCCGGATTGAACAACTGGCGTTCGCAACTCCTGCCACTGCACTGCGCTAGTAGTTGAACCCGCACTAACGTTTTTTTTATGCAGCGAAATTGAGGACTTCCCCTTCTTGGCGTCCGAAACTGCAGCACTCCGGTGTGTTACTGACTTGGATTTAGTCTTGGTTTTCTCTGAGACGGACATTCTTGCCTTCTCTACAGCTTGCGCACCGCCAACCGTCGTAAGGCCAAAGCCCAGCAACGAGATGCACAGCAATGCTATTCTCATAGTGATACACATCGGTGAAGCCTCCGGCAATACTCGATCATTACAGCCATTTTACAAGAGTTTAGCAGCCGCTAAAATAAAATCAATAAAAAGAATAAGATAGATAAAAAACATAAGAAACAACATAAAGAAAAATCCAATTGACAACACAAATTGGCTGCTTACCAATTCTGCCTTGAGCTCCGCCTAAAGGCTTCTCCTACCCAAAACAAGCGTTGCAATTCAAAACAGAACTCAGGAGAGGTTGCCGAAAAACACCGCCTGTCACAGCAAGATAGTAATGTCCGGTTCGAGCAAAGTAGAACTGTCCGGTGCATCCTTAGAAGCCTAGGAGGACAGAGCGATGGATCGGATCGAAATGAGCAAGAAAGATTTGGAGCGGTGGCGCGTGATTGGCGAG
>JBBQAT010000150.1:0-10079 GCA_038316625.1 Burkholderiales bacterium | reverse complement strand
TACCCATAGATCCCTCCCCTTCATGAGAATGATCTGACCGCGCTCGGAAGCCGGTTCAGTGACCATGACCACCGTGTTACTGTTGCCTTTGGAGAGCACCCGGTACTTGCGCAGTTCGCTGTCCTGGCCAGATTGGGTGCTGCTGATGTTGATATCGACCTGAAACCCCTCTGCCGGGAACCTGACAAGGTCGGCTTTTTCCACGATGCCGCGCGCAACCGGATCATCTACCGCGACGGGCGGCGGCGTCTCCTGTGCATGGCTTGCGCAGGAAAGAAAAAGGAAGCAAGCCGTGATAAATGCTGCTGCCTTGACACTTTGATTCCGGTTGGTCATGATTTCCATAGTTTTATCCATTTATGCTGACCGCTGACAAGGTTGGTAGAGAGCGTAATGATGAGTATTGTCCGCATTGAACACGTGTATAAGGATTATCTGCTTGGTGATCAAAAAGTCCAAGCCCTGAAGGACATCACGCTTTCTTTTGAGTCCGGCGTGTTTTTGGCCATTGCTGGACCTTCCGGTAGCGGCAAGACAACTCTGCTTAATTTGATCGGTTGCATTGATACCCCGACGAGCGGCAGGATATTCATCAACGAACAGGATGTCAGTGGTCGAACTGCGGATCAACTGGCCGATTTGCGAAGTCGAACCATCGGCTTTATCTTCCAGACTTTTAACCTGTTGCCAGTCCTGTCGGCTGCTGAAAATGTTGAGTATCCATTGCTACAGCGTCGTGATGTCTCTGAAAGCGAACGAAAGCAGCGTGTCGACTATTTTCTCGATATCGTCGGACTGTCAAAATTTGCCGATCATCGACCGAATCAATTAAGTGGCGGTCAACGTCAACGGGTTGCCATTGCTCGGGCACTGGTAATTCAACCGTCGATCGTGCTGGCAGATGAACCTACAGCCAATCTTGATCACAAAACTGGCGAGGAAATCCTGTTGCTGATGAAGCAGATTAATCGCGCTTTCAACACCACGTTCATTTTCTCTACACATGATAAACGGGTGATAGCAAAGGCTGATCGTCTGGTTCGCGTCGATGACGGAGAAATTATCGCACTGGGTGTGCGCGCCGAATCAAAATGGTCACTTGCTCGGCAGCGCCGCCCAAAAACCGCTTCTGATCTTGCGGCCGCGCAATAAAAATCAGTTTAATTGCCGAAAGGGCAGGTATGTTTTACATGAATAAATCAGCTCGTGGCTTGAGCAGCAAACCCATTATCTGTATATGGCTCGCATTGGGTGCCGCTACGGCTTGGGCTGAGTCCTCGGGTAAGCCAGCAATCCAGAATGCACCCTATCTGCTCGCGGCAAACGAGAGCCGTGATTCGCTTTTCGGCGATGACGACGATTTGCTCAAGACGGATACAAAGGCCGAGAAGAAAGCCTCTCAGTCGGCTGGTGGGGGTGGGGTGAAAGGCTTTCTGCAGGTCGAGATGGCGCGCGCCTATCAGTCGCCGGAACATTGGTCAAAGATGCTGACGCGAGCGGATCTCAGTTCGCAAGGTAATCTCGGCGATGGCGTCAAGTGGAAACTGGGAGGTCGTGTTGATTACGATGCGGTCTTCAGTGTCAATGATCACTACCCAAGTGCCGTCGCCAAAGACCAGCGTTTCAATCTGACGCTACGTGAAAACTATTTGGACATCGGTGCTGGAGACTGGGATTTCCGTTTAGGAAAGCAAAACGTCGTCTGGGGCGAGATGGTTGGCCTTTTCTTCGCCGACGTGGTTTCAGCCAGAGATACGCGCGAGTTCATTCTGCCGGACTTCGATACCATGCGGATTCCCCAGTGGGCTGCCCGGGCGGAGTATTTCAAGGATGATTTTCATGCCGAGTTGCTGTGGATTCCGGTCGCCAGTTACGATCTGATAGGCAAGCCGGGGGCTGAGTTCTATCCATATCAACTGCAGCCCCCTGGAATCGGTGTTGAGTACCGGAATGAGATTCGCCCGACGCGGAATCTGAGTAATACCAACTATGGATTGCGTCTCTCAACACTTCAGAATGGTTGGGATGTTTCCGGTTTCGCTTACAGCAGTATGGACATTTCGCCAACGTTTTACCGCGACGCCACGACTTCGCCTGGAGTCTTTATTTACGAAGCCCGGCATGAACGGATCAACCAGTTCGGTAGCACGTTGGCGAAGGATTTCGGTTCGTTCGTACTAAAGGGCGAGGCGGTCTATACCCACGGCAGAAAGTTCAGCGTATTGCGGCTTGCTGACACTGATGGGCTTGCTCCGCAAAATACCCTCGACTGGGCGCTCGGATTCGATTTTTCCCTGCCAGCAGACACGCGTTTCAACGTGCAGGTTTTTCAGAGAGACTACTTCAATCACGATCCGGACTTGATTTCGGACAAGCAGGAAAACGGTTACAGCCTTTTGCTGAATCACAAACTCAACGACAAACTGGACGTTCAAGCCATGTTCATTTCCAGTCTTAACCGGACCGACTGGTTGTTCCGCCCCAGGGTGACGTGGAATTTCGAGAGGAACTGGCGTCTGGCCGTCGGTGCCGACATATTCAAGGGTCCGGCGCTCGGTTTGTTCGGGCAGTTCAATAGCCGGGACCGTGTCTATACGGACGTCCGCTATAGCTTCTGAAGTACCACGAGACACATGCCGCCGGCCCTGTCCCGGAGCAGGCGGTTCGTCATTGCATCGGGTATTGAAGTAGTAATGTGGCAGAATAGTCCCGTCTCTCGCTTTTGAGAGTTGGAATGGGTGACGGGACTCATGATTAAAAAAACCGTGTCAAGCAGATCTGTGCGCAATTGCGTGTTTGAAATTTTACGCGCTGCATTGTGCTGCCTGTTGCTGACCGTACCGGTTGCTCGCGGCGCAGATGTTGGTCTGGCCGGACTATTTCCCGGGAAGGCCTTGTTGACCATCAACGGCGGGCAGCCGCGTATCGTTGCGGTCGGTGTCAAGACCGATGAAGGGGTCAGAGTCGTTTCGATTGAAGGCGAAACAGCGACCATCGAAGTTGATGGGAGGAAAAGGGTGCTGCGAGTTGGCCAGAACGTGGCATCTCAGCCTTCGGGTGATGGCCCGGCATCGGTCGTTTTGACCGCTGACGCAGGCGGACATTTTTTGACGACCGGAAATGTCAATGGGACAACCGTTCGTTTCATTGTCGATACGGGGGCTTCCATGATTTCGCTGGGAGCGAGCGATGCACGCCGGATTGGTATCGACGCCAGCAAGGGGCAGCAAGGAGTAGCCAATACCGCGAATGGACAGACCGTGGTTACGCACGTCAAGCTTGATTCTGTGCGTGTTGGCGAGATTGTCATGAATAACGTTGATGCCTTGGTGCATCAGCAGGATATGCCGTTTGCACTGCTCGGCATGAGTTTTTTAAACCGTATGGAAATGCAGCGAAGTGGAGATACCATGACGCTGAAGAAACGCTACTAGGAGAATTACATGCCCCATCGCGACCAGGAAATAGTCATGTTGCGCCGCGAACTCGAGATGCTGATGGGCGAACGGCAGAACCTGCTGCGTGTTGTTGGTGCGACCGCTGCGCTTATAGCCAGCCTGGACAGCAAGCGACTGCCGGTTGGTGCCGTAGAGTCTGCCGATCTGGTAGCGACGTCGATCAACTCATTGTCCGAAGAGACATTGCAGGACGCACTCAATGCCGTGCGCGCCGAAATCGAGGAAGAGCAAGCTGTCGCAGGAGGCTGATCTCGAACGACTGCGTTCGGTTCTACACCCGTTACCGGTTCGGAACGGCAACGCACTGGAGGATGGCGTTGGTGATGAGGAGCTGACACCGGCTTCGGTGCTTTTTCCCATCGTTCTGCGCGAGAGCGGGCCTTCCGTGCTGTTTACCCAGCGCACTGCCCATCTCAAGGATCATCCTGGACAGATCAGCTTTCCCGGTGGTCGCGTAGAGCCTGAAGACTCTTCGCCAGCACATACGGCCTTGCGTGAAGCGGCGGAAGAAATCGGCTTGTCCTCGACGCACGTTGAAATCCTTGGCTACTTGCCCGAATACCTTACCGTTACTGGCTTCCGTATTACCCCTGTGGTGGCAATCGTGACACCACCCTTCGATTTGTCCCCAGAGCCTGGTGAGGTGGCGGAGGTTTTCGAAGTGCCACTTGCCTTCTTGATGGACCCCGCCAACCATCAGCAACATTCCTTGCACTATCGCGGGAAGCTGCGGTATTACTACGCCATGCCCTATCAGGACTACTTCATCTGGGGTGCGACGGCGGGGATCATCCTGATGCTCTTTCAGGCACTGACAGCACGCCCCGAAAGCAATTCATGAGCTGGAGTCGAAAATCCACTGGTTAAGGTTATAACGGGCGCTGTCGATTAATTCGCCCGCTGTCAACCCGACCGGGCCGCAGCCCTGTGCGACGAGACGATCAGCGGCGGTTCCGTGCAAATGTACCGCAGCAAGCAGGGCTTCTCGCGCTGGCCAGCCCTGGGCAAGAAGCGCAGTGACGATGCCGGTGAGGACGTCCCCACTTCCCGCTGTGGCCAACCCCGAATTGCCGCTGGTGTTGATGAACCACGTGCCACTGGCGGAAGCGACAACGCTTCCGCAACCTTTCAAAACCACGAAGGCGTTGTAGTGTGTCGCGAGTTCGAGTGCGGCAGCCAGACGGTCTGCCTGTATTGCCGCTACGTCACAGTCAAGTAGCCGCGCCGCTTCAGCCGGATGCGGCGTGAGCAGCGTGGGGGCTGATCGTGTTGCCAGTGCAACGTGCAACTCTCCCTCCTTTGCGACTAGGTTCAGGGCGTCGGCGTCGAGAACGAGCGGCAGGTTGAGTTGGCAAGCCTCCTCAAGCAGGACGTACGCTTCGTGGCTGGTTCCCATACCGGGGCCGCAGGTCAGCACCGTAAGGTCCGTCGCGAGTAGTTTTTCTGGCCGGCGCAGCATGAGTTCAGGTTGCATCATGTCGATAGCCGGTGCCTGGTTATCGAGCAGGCCGACGTAGACCCGGCCACTGCCCAGTCGAAGTGCCGCGCGAGCAGCGAGCAATGCGGCTCCAACCATGCTTTGCGCGCCACCGAGAATGCCGGCATTGCCGTGGTTGCCCTTGTGACTGTTGCGCGAGCGGGGTCTAAGCCGGTCGGAAAAGAGCTTCCGGTCGATGGTTCTGCCCGGTGTTTCAAGGATTTTCTCGGGATCGAGCTCGAGTTGGGCAACTGAGATTTCGCCGCATTGGTCTGGCCCGTCAGCGGTAAACAGTCCAGGCTTGGCACCGATAAACGTGATCGTATGGCTGGCGCGGATCGTCGCGCCATGCCGTTTGCCTGTATCGGCATCCAGGCCGCTTGGGCAGTCCAGGGCGAGCAAGGGGCAGCCGTCGCGCGTAACCAGGGCATTGGCTTCGCCAATCAGATCGGCGTAGGCACCGGTAATCTCGCGCTTCAGGCCAATGCCGAACAGTCCGTCGATAATTAATGACCATCGCTGATCGTCGGGAATTGCCGCAATTGTTGTGCCGCCAGCGTTTTTATAACGCTGGTAGGCGTTCGCGGCGTCTACTGGTAGATCCTCGGCGTAGCCGATAAAAACCACATGGGTTTCAAAGAACCGGTCACGCAACAATCGCGCGGCTTCAAAGGCATCGCCGCCGTTGTTTCCCGGGCCGGCGAGAATGAGAATGGCTGCGCCGCGATCTTGCAAGATCGCCGTTGCCTGATCAGCCGCAGCACGGCCGGCTCGCTGCATGAGGGGCTGATCGGAGGCCGATGCCTCGATGCGGCGCAGTTCTGCTGCTTGGAAGAGTGGAATGGAACACATGGCTTAAGGAAGAACCCTGATTATGGAGACGCAATTTAACCACGAAGTGTGCTATTTGGGTTTTACGCTGGCTCGGCGCATCATAGAATTCAAGTCGCTCTGAATTGGCTCACAGGAGTCGTCAGGTGATATGCTATATTAATACATTGACTGGTTAAGGTTTTGACCAGCCCCATATGCCTGTTTCCTCATTGGAGCTGTCGATCATGAGAGCATGTATGCAAAAGTCAAGTCACATCGCCATGATTTTCCGAGTGATTCTGGGCTGTTTTCTTGCCCTCCTGTCCATGCCTGGCACTACACAGGATCTTGCCGAAATTCGCGAACGGGGAGTGCTTCGTCATCTTGGCGTGCCTTACGCCCGATTTGTCACCGGCAACGGCGAAGGGCTTGACGTGGAGATTGTTCAGTTGTTCGCAAAACATATCGGCGTACGCTATGAGTATGTGCCTGCAGACTGGAACAATGTGCTTCAGGATTTGATCGGCCAGGAGCTTGAGTACAAGCCAGTCCTGCGTGCGCTTGGGAGTCGACCAATACGCGGCGACATCGTTGGCAATGGCCTGACGATCCTGCCCGGTCGGAATAGCGTGATCGATTTCTCGGTTTCCACTTTTCCGTCCGCTGTCTGGCTGGTGGCTCGTGCCGATTCCAAAGTTGAACCAATCACCCCAAGTGGCGACCTGGCGATAGACATCAAGGCGACAAAAGCCAAATTGAGCCTTGGTAGTACCTTCGTCAGCGACAATTCATGCCTCGATCCGAAATTCTACGACCTTGAAGGGAAAGGATATCGTTTTCAGCGTTTTACCAAGAACCTGAACGTCAACGACCTCATCCCGGCATTGCTCAAAGAAGACAATGAAATGACACTATTGGACGTTCCAGACATAATCGTCGCTTTGGAAAAATGGCCGGGCCAAGTCAAGGTGATCGGGCCGATTTCGGAAGACCAACGAATGGCTGAAGCTTTCCGCAAGAGTTCGCCAGCGTTACGCCAAGCCTTTAATGAATTTTTCGCCAAGCTGCAGGAGGATGGAACCTATATGGGCTTGGTCCGGAAGTACTACCGTTCGGCTCCGCGCTACCTGCCAACCTATTTCCGTAACCTCCCGAGCGGTCGATAATGTCCGACGCGCTGCCGGATCGCAGCATTTTTTACCTGCTCAAGAGCTACAAGAAGAGCGTTGTTTCTCTTCTGTTGTTGATCGTCTACGCGATGGTAGTTTTCTGGAGCAACTACGAATCGCTACGGCAATTGCAGACAGATGCACTTCTTCAGTTCCAACTTGAGACTGAAAAACAGGCTGCAGCGATCTCCTATTACTTCTCGGAGCGTCGGAACGACATCATCGAATTGGCCGGAGCCGAGCCGGTCGTCAGCTTTTTCAAGAACCGTGACCTGGGAATGAGTTATGAGTACGGCCTGGGAATGAACGTTCAGGTTGTCGAGGATCGATTTGAGCAGATCGTAAAACGCAAGCGAATCGGCGACCAGGAGATTTACTCGGGAATGGCCCTGGTCGATAGTGACGGTGAAATGATCGTCAGCTGGAACAGAATAGAGGGAACCGACGAATTCAGAGCGTTGCTTGCGCCAGATAACCATGAGGCAAACATCCGTCTGGCAAAAAACAAAACCGAGCTGCTGGTCAGCGCACCGGTCTGGATTAACCAGACCTACCGTGGCGAATTGCTGGCGTGGACTCGGGCCGACACCAGTTTTGCCCAGTTCGGACAAACCCGCCCTCAATGGCACAACCTGCTTGTCGACCGCCATACAGCGACACCGCTTGACACGGGTAGCGAGTCTTCCAGGCTATCCGCTGGGCTTGAACAGTCTTTAAGGGAATTGTTGGGGAGGGGCGGCCAAACGAGTATCGAGGTGGTTAACGATAGCGCGGAAAAGGCAGTCATCGCCAAGGTTGATATTGCGCAAACCCCCTTGTCCTTCCTCACGATTTCTTCGGAACACATCGCTGACCAGGGGACCATGTGGCTGTTCCTGCTTGGTGCCGGAGTCATCCCGCTGGTTGTTCTGCTGTTCGCTTTTCTCGAACTTCGGGAGCGTTATCGTCTTGAACTTTTGAGCGACCAGGCGCGTGCTGAAGCAGAACGTCTGGCTCAGGCACGAAGCGAATTCCTGGCCAACATGAGCCATGAGATCCGAACGCCCATGAATGCCATACTCGGAATGGCTGAGTTGTGTCTGGGAACAAAACTTGATCATAAACAGCACAATTACCTGAGCAAGATACAGGGAGCTTCTGAATCGTTGCTACGCATCATTAATGACATCCTGGATTTCTCGAAGGTCGAATCTGGCAAACTGGAAATCGAGCAATTACCTTTCGATCTGGATCGTGTGCTTGAAGATCTTGGGGCGCTGCTTTCGGAAAAGGCCAGCAAGAAATTCATTGAGTTGTCGTTCGATGTACGCGGCTTGGGTACCCAGACCTTTCTCGGTGACCCGTTGCGCCTTGAGCAGATTCTCGTCAACCTGATTGGTAATGCCATCAAGTTTTCGGACCATGGCAACATCATGGTTCGAGTGCGCAGCGAGAATGTCGATGCGGACTCGGCGCGCCTTTACTTCGACGTGATTGATGAAGGTATCGGCCTTTCCCATGAACAGCAGGGGCGATTGTTCACTGCCTTTACTCAGGCTGATATGAGTACTGCCCGACGCTACGGCGGAACAGGGTTGGGTCTGGCAATTTGCAGACACCTCGTCGAGTTGATGGGGGGTGGGATCTCGGTTGAAAGCGTCCTCGGCAAAGGTAGTACCTTCAGATTCTTCGTCTGCCTCGGTATCGATCATTCTCATGCGTCGTCAGTAAGTAGCATGGCGCTCCAACTCGTGCCCTACGCCGACAAGCCTGTTTTGATAGTGGATGATAACCCGATCTACCGGACTGCTATTTCCGGCCAGCTGGATCAACTCGGGCTGGTCTCAATCGCCTTTGCCTCAGGTGAAGAGGCTTTGGCCAGCGTGAAGCAGGGCGAAATATCGGACTATCTGGCCGTCCTGGTCGATTTTCACATGCCAGGTCTGGATGGCCTGGAAACCATAGGACAGCTTAGGCAAATTTGGCGCAACAGATCGGTGCCGCCGATTATTCTGGTGACTGCCTACAGCCACGACAAGGAGCTCGAATCGGTTCTTGGCGTATTTGACAACCTCCTTGCCAAGCCAACCACCGCAAGTGGACTCTTCAACCGGATCGCTCCGTTTCTGGGTATTGATATTCCTGCGGCAGCTCTGGTGGCGGATTCTCCTGCAAGTGTGGACCTTGCGCGGCTTAACGGTCTGGAGGTGTTGCTGGTCGACGATGTCCCACTCAATCTGGAAGTTGTCCGCGATATGCTGCTAGGCGCAGGAGTTCTAGTGCGTCTAGCCAACGATGGCCAAGAGGCGATTGATTCAATCAGGCAAAATAAACCAGATTGTGTCCTGATGGATTGCCACATGCCAATTATGGACGGCTACGAAGCGACCCGTTTGATTCGTTCGGAAGAGCAGAATCGCGCATTGCCCATCATCGCCCTTACCGCCAATGCCATGCATACGGAACGGGCTCGTTGCCTGGACGCGGGGATGGACGGGTTTCTGACCAAGCCTGTCAAGTCGACTGACTTGTTTGCAGTTCTTCTTGCCCATTTGCCCTTACGCAACCCTGATCCGATAGCCGCGCCAGTTTCCGGTATCTTCAAGGGACAATCCGCGACAGCGTCGACGGAGGTGTTTATGGAATTTCAGGACGTATTTCCGGGGATCGACGCCCAGTTGGGTTTGCATTACGCCAACGAAAAGCCGGAGCTCTACCGCAAGCTGTTGCGTTTGTTCCGGGACTCGCACGGACGTGATTTTTTGCGTGATTTTCAGAACGCACTGGACGACGGAGACTGGAAGGTCGCTAGTCGTCTGACGCATACCCTCAAGAGCTCGGCCAGGATGATTGGAGCAAGCCATCTGGGCGATCTGGCCGAAGCGCTGGATGAGGCATGCCACACGCGTCAGCATGAGCCCGTGGCTCAACTGCAGGAACAGCTTGCGCAGGAGCTAAAATCCGTTTGTTCTGGCCTGGCTTCTATCGATAGCGATTGATGTTTCGTCCGTGCCGGTGCAGTGCCCGGTTTCTTAAGGCCGTGCTAGCCCGAGTTTAACAACCCATTTAAAAATTCCTTACAAACCATAGAGTTGTGTTTTAAAAAATTCGCGAGTGGCACTACACGAGCGTTTCGCGAAGACGGGGCTTGTCAATTGACGCGCTTTTTCATCCCTCCCGGCA
>JBBQAT010000149.1:0-10097 GCA_038316625.1 Burkholderiales bacterium | reverse complement strand
GCGCCTGACGCTTTCAGTGCGCGTTCCTGCTGACTTGGCCGGCTGGCCTGTTCGGCGCTGGGCAACTATTACGTCTTGGTTGCTCGGCGGCCAAAGACTTCGACCGACCCAGAAGAGTCGCGTGACGAACGCAACCTCCTTGGCAGCTTTGCGATCGTAAAGCTGCCGGTCGGGTGGCCGGCATGGCGGTCTGGTCCTCGGCCACAACGGACACTGATACTCACTGCTTGAGCGACAGCAACGATACGCTTTGCTGCCGGTCGTCCCTTTCCACGGAAAAATCTGGGTTGGAGAGAGCAGCGTGGCTACTTAGCGAAAAACGCAATCACATTCACAACAAGCAGACTCATTGGGAAACAAAAGTATAACCATAGATTATCTACGTAGCGGTGCGCTGTCCATCGATGACCAAGGCATAATAGCCGGCGCGCCTTATGCGCCAAATGGCGAGGGCTATCTGACGCTTTGGCCTCTTGTCCATCTGAATGGCCGAAATTTCATGGCGCAGTTGTGACTCAGTTCACTTCTTTCAGGGTGCTCAGTTTGGCTGATGGATCCGCAATGAGCAGAAGTGGCGGGGCCTTGGCATGATGGGCCAAGAGATCCTCGACCCCATCTGCTGAACCCGTTCTACTTGGTCGAGAAGCGATAGACTGTCTTCCCAGTAAACCACTCGCCCTTCTTGATGATGGTAGTCGGAAAATCGGGGTTGTTGGGAGCATCAGGAAATTGCGAAGGCTCCATGCAGAATCCTGACCTGGCGATGAATAGCGATCCCTTGCCTTCGTCCCGGGGCTTTTGCCCGGCAAGGTTGTTACCGGTAGGCATCTGGATGCCTGATTCGGTGGTCAACACCTCCATAAATCGTCCGGACCTTGGGCTATAGGCGGTGGCGGCCAGCTCGATACTCTTGGGATAGCGCTTGTTGAGTACCCAGTAGTGGTCGTAACCATTTCCGAATTTCAACTGCTCGTATTCATTGTTGATTCTGGAGCCAATGGTTGTCGGGGTGAGGAAATCCATCGGAGTACCAGCGACCGATATCTGCTTGCCGGTGGGGATGGCTCTCTTGTCGTAGGGCAGATAGGTATTGGCATTTATGAAAATGACGTGGTCTAGAATTTCGGTACCGAGGTCACCCGACAGATTAAAGAAGGAGTGGGTAGTAAAGCTCGCCACGGTATTCTTGTCGACGGCATACGACTGATAATCAACGACCAGTTCGTTGTTCTCCGTGACGGTGTAGACAACCCTGAGTGCCAGGACACCAGGAAATCCCTCTTCTCCGTCACGAAAGGTGTAAACCATTTCGACGTTGCTTTCATCCAATTGATTGGCATCGAAGACTCGGAATCGAGTACCTACAACCCCGCCATGAAGAGTATTGAAACTGCCGCCCTTGCTCTCATTCAGACTGGTTTGGTAAGCCTTTCCGTCCAATATGAACTTGCCGCCATTGATACGATTGGCATATCGTCCGACAAATGCCCCGAAGGAACCCTGTCCGGACACGGCCTTGTCGATCGTCTCGTATCCTTGAACAACATCGGCGAAAACGCCGGTACGGTCGGCGACCATGACTTGCTCTATCCTGGCACCGTAGTTTGTTACAGAAACTGTCATGCCCCTGCTATTCTTGATGGTGTAGAGGCCCACTTTCCGCGCACCAACGCTAGCCGAGTCGACCACTTTGATCGAAGCCGATTGAACCTGAACACCGTCAGGCGACTTCACCAAATTGCCGGTTGCGTCCTTGGAATCGACCGCCGTCACTAGCACCCACTTGTTGTAGCCCTCTTGGGTGGGCGCTATGTAGGCAGCTTGAGCGACGGTGCCCCCAATTATTAGCAAGGCCGCCGTGAAAGTAGACCAAATCTTCTTCATGGTATTTTTCCTCTCTCTCGTTGGTGTTAAAGCTGATCGAGTACCCTGTGTCAGGAAGTTCGGTGTTCGGCGTGTCCGTACAAAATCAGTCGTAGAAAAGCATGCAAGCACCTGCCGCAGTCACTGCCATTCGCAAGGAGCCTTGTATGCCCGCCCCCACAGCAATCCGGATCAGCCAAGTCCTGTAAAGTAAGCCGGGACATGGCTAGCGATAGAACCAATCGACAGGGGCAAGGGAAACGGCTGGAACATAGGTGACCAACAGCAGAATCGCTGCCAACACACTGACGAAGTAAATATTCGTCTTGGTAACTTCCCATATATCCGCCTTGGCTATGGCGCAGGTCACAATGAGCACGCTCGCGACCGGCGGCGTCTGCTGGCCGATCGCGAGATTGAGCGTGACGATGATGCCGAAATGGATCGGATCGATGCCCACCAGGTGTACGATCGGCAGCACCAGAGGTACAACCAGAATGATCGCCGCTGCGCCGTGCAGAAAGCAGCCGAGAACGAAAAAAAGGACATTAAATAGCCCGAGGATGTACCACTTGTTGGTGGTGAGCCCGGTCAGGGATTGTGCGAGTTCGTATGGCAATCGGGTCTCGGTGAGATGGAGACCGAGCAACGCCGATGTGGCAATAAGCAACATCACGACGCCGGTCTGCATCGCGCCCTCCACCATGCAGCGGATCAGCGCGGACCACGTGAGCTCGCGATAGATCACCGCCCCCACGAACAATGCGGCAATCACGGCAAGGCCTGCGCCCTCGGTCGCCGTAACGACTCCGCCGAAGATTCCGCCGAGGATGACTGCCGGCAGCAGAAATGCCCATGCCGCCTCCTTGAATGTCGCAAGTAACTTCGCGACGCTAAAGACCTGAACAATTGGATAGTTGCGCCGCACGGCGAAGGCGTATGCCATGGCCATCAAGCCGAGGCCGCCAAGCACGCCCGGAATGATGCCCGCAACGAAGAGCTGTACGACCGATACGTCGGCCATGACACCGTAAAGGATCATCGGGATCGAAGGCGGAATGATGATCGCGAGCGACGCGGCGGAGGAGGTAACTGCCGCCGAAAAGGATTTGGGATAACCGCTTTTCTCCATTGCGGGAAGCAAGATCGATCCGATCGCGCTGACGTCTGCAACCGCGGACCCAGAGATCTCGGCAAAGATCATGTTCGTTGCGATGTTCACCATCGCGAGGCCACCACGAATGAATCCCAGGAGAGCTGACGCAAAACCTATGAGGCGCCGCGAAATTCCGGTGGTGTTCATGATGCCGCCGGCAAGGATGAACATGGGGATCGCCAGCATGGGAAACTTCGAAGCGCCCTCGTACATGACGATGGCCATGTTGGGAAGCATCTCCGTTCCACTCGACAGGAGAATCGCGCCGAACGCGACGACGCCGAGCGCTACGGCAATCGGCATCTTGGCGGCGACGAGTAGGATAAGACCAAGCAACATCAATAAAGCACTCATGCGAGCCTCTCCTTTTCTTCCGCTTCGTGTTTCGCACTTTTGGGCGCGGATTCTGCCGCCCACTTTTCTGGAAGCATCAGGAATTCGGAAATGATGAGCAACGCGCACGCGATGGGGATGATCGCCTGAGTCAGTGAGACTGGTATCCAAGGTAGGCTGGTCAAGGTGTCGCCGCGCAACATGCGGATGACCCCTAAACCTGCCCATCCTAGGGTCGCGAAGAAAGCGAAAAACAGGCCTTCTCTCAAAACGAGCAATCCCAGCCGCGCGCGGACGCCCAATGCGTCAGCTATATTGTCGAATCCGAGATGCGCGCCATGAAGTACAGCGAGCGACGCTCCGATAAACGACACCCACGCTAGTAAAACGGAAACGAGTTCGTCGTACCATCCGACCGAAGCACCAAGCTTGCGCGAGAGCACTGCCCAGACGATGGCAATGGTCAGGGCCGCCATCAGCACGACACATGCCGAACGCAAGCCCATCTCGATCCATCGGCGCAAGGGTGCCGCGAAACGAAAGACAAGCATCACTGACAGCCGTTCGCTAGCGCCAGCACTTCATCGATCAGTTCTTTCCCACCCGGAACCTCTTTCCCGAACGCCTGATAAATCGGCTCGCTTGCTGCAACAAACGCGTCACGATCCGCTTTGTTGAACTGCATCCCGGACGCGATTAATTTCTCACGGTCGGTCTCGTCGAGTTCCGCCGACTTCTTGAAGGCGAACGCCTGGACATCGGCACCGGCTTGCTCAAGGAGTTTCTGGACGTCTGGCGGTAAGCGTTTGAAACGAGCCAGGCTGGCAATTAGGTAAAGTGGGGTGTAGGAATGGTTTGTTTCACTCAGGTATTTTTGGACCTCGTTAAACTTGGCCCCCCGGATCGCCGAATACGGATTCTCCTGCCCGTCCATCACGCCGGTTTGCAGGGCTACAAACGTTTCCGCATAGGCCAAGGGCGCCGGATTGGCACCGTAAGCCTGGAACATTTTCATTCGCCAGACGCCTTGCGGGACGCGAAGCTTGATGCCTTTAAGATCGGCGGGCTTTTCAATGGGCCGGGTGTTGTTCGTGATTTGGCGAAAGCCATTTTCCCAGACCCCGAGAAGTTTGTAGCCCTGCGCCTCGAGCTTCGGTGCCAACCTTGGGATAATAATCTTCTTCGAAATGCACTCCGCATGCGCGCGATCCTTGACTAGATAGGGCATGTCATACAAGCCCAACTCAGGCAGCAGCGTCGACATGATAGAAGATGCAGACATGAAGTCCTGCGTACCCAGCTTCGCCTTCTGCAACAACTCGCGCTGCGTGCCGATCTGTCCGCTGTCGAAATAGGTGATTTTCACCTTGCCGCCCGATCGCTCCTGCACCAGGCGGATGAACTCAAGGTCGGTGATCTGCGGCAACGAACCGGGACTATTGTCGGACCCGTATTGCAAGTTGATGCCCTGGGCAGCGCTTTCCTGAATGACGGCACCGCTCAGGAACACAAGCGATGAGAGGGCGCAGGCAAAATGGCCAAACGTCATGTGTTTCATGCTATCACTCCTTTTTCAGATGAACTTGCGGCACCGGACCAAGTTTGTGACACAGCTGTGAGGGCTGCGACTAATCCCCTTGTGTCCGGCTGGTAGTGGTGTCTGCTGCATCGAAGAGGATTTCATTGTCAAACATGCACCCCGGGTGCATCGAAGCCTTCGTCTATTTTTTCGCGCGTGGCGTCAAGCACGTCCCAATTAGGTTCGAGACCTAGCCCCGGTTCCTCCGGGAGAGTGACGGTGCCCCTTATCGGTTTGAACGGATTACGGAAAATCTGCTCGCTGGCTGTCCAGATCGGAACGTGGTACTCGACGCGATAACCATTGGAGAAACCCGCAATCAGGTGAGCATTCAGATGCGGCCAACCTCCGCCGTTGGCAATCGGGATATTGAAGGCCTGCGCCATGCCCGCCACCTTGGCAGCTTCAGTGTAACCACCAACGAACAGGACATTGGGTTGCAGGATATCAACGGCCTCGTGCAGGAGCAGTTCACGGATACGCCATTTGTGCCCCTCATTCTGGCCGGCGGAAATGGGAATGCATGTGTGTTGCCGCAGGCTGGCAAGCAGCCGCACGTCGTTCCCCAGCACCGGTTCTTCGAACCACTTGATCCCATACTGTTCAACACGTTTGCACAGGTCGAGTGCTTCCGGGTAGCCAAACATGTAGTTCGCATCAATGATCAGTTCGACGCCATCTCCCACAGCTAGCCGAACAGCACGCACACGCGCCGCATCTTCGGCTGGATCCTGCGCACCGTTGATTGCAACGACCATCTTGAGTTTGTCGTGACCCTGGGCGACGAAGTTCATCGCAGCTTCGACGAGTTGTTCGCGGGTGTACTCAAGGAGCCCAAAGGTTATGTAGGCGGGAACCGTCTGACTATGCCCACCAAGCAGTCGCCATACCGGCTGACCCAGCATTTTGCCCTTGATGTCCCAAAGGGCGATGTCGACAGCACTAACGGCGGAAGACCATGCGCCCGTCTGCGCACGCGGGTTGAGACGATGAAACAGTTCGTGCCAGATTCGCTCTGTGGGCAGCGGATCACTTCCAATCAATATGGGGGCGATTTCACGATTGATGCATTCCCGCACTGCGTAACGGTAATTATGTCCTGTCACTCCGAATCCAGTTATCCCGGCATCGGTTTCGATCTTTACGCATACTGCACCCCAGAGTACTGGATGATCCAGCAGCGGCAGGCTAATGGGGATGCGGTGACTCGATGCTGTGATGGATGTGATCTTCATGGATAGATCTCTCGTCAAAATGAATGGTACCGGTAACATAGTGGTACCGCTATCATGTGGTGTCAAGTGTTATTTGTTGGGATGTTTGTTGGGGTCGCTACCATATAATGCCAAGCTCTGGCAACGCAGCCTGGTACGCAGTTTTGGACGGATCAACATGACTAAGGCAACGACAAAATCTGAACGACGTCCAGCCAAAATGCGCGATGTAGCCATGCGTGCCGGGGTGTCGGTCATTACGGTTTCTCGAGCACTTTCCCAACCTGAGAAGTTGGCTGCGGCAACGCGGGCAAGGGTCTTACAAGCCGTACAGGAGCTGGGTTTTGTTCCCAACACGGTTGCACAGAGTCTTTCGTCAAACCGAACCAAGATGTTCGCGGCGATCGTACCGAACATCGGAAACCCGATCTATGCACGAACAATCTACGCGATGGGCGAGGTCTTGTTGCGCCACGACCTGCAAATTATGCTGGGCAACAGTGGTTTTCTGCCAGCCGAAGAGGAGCGAATCCTGTTGCCCTTCTTGGCGCGTCGGCCTGAAGGAATAATGCTGCATAATCGACAGCACACGGCAGTTGTTCGGAATATGTTGCGCAACTCCGGCATTCCCGTAGTCGAAACAGGAGATCTTGATGGATCACCGATGGATATGCTGGTTAGCTATTCGAACGCCGACGCAGCTCGCGCGATGACGAATCACTTGCTGGACCGGGGCTATCGACAAATCGGTTTTGTTAGTACCCCGGTACGCACCAACAATCGACACTTTCTGCGTCGTCAGGGGTTTTTTTCAGCACTGTCGGCGAGAGAACTTGCGGTAAATCCGCGGCATATCCTTGAGGTCGAGTTCGGTCTTCGTTCAGGAGCTAAGGCATTGGATACACTTCTGACGCGGGACCCACGCATCGACGCCGTGTTTTTCGCCAGCGATGTCCTTGCAGTGGGTGCATCCCTGGAGTGTCTACGGCGGGGCTGGGCGGTCCCGGATCGAATCGCAATCGCGGGATTCGATGACCAGGAGATTGCCAGCGAAGCGATTCCACGGCTTACAACGATACGAGTTCCACGCGAGGAAATCGGACATTACGCAGCGGAGATGCTCGTGGGCCGCTTGGGTGGGCAGAAGATTGAAAAGCGAATCGTGGACGTTGGGTTCAAACTCATTGTGCGGGAGAGCACTTAGATTTGGTTCAGTTTGATCACCGACGCCATCATGCATTGCTTGGCGAATTCTGTATGCCCCCATGCTCGCACGAACTGCCCCGGCTGTGCCATGTATGTCATTCTCAGCAGTGAGGAGTGGTAAGAGTTGTACTGCAACGACCGTTGACCGACTCTTTGTGGCCGTTGGTGGCTGAGAACCCTAATGGCCGTTAAGGCCGAAGAGCAGGCTAGCAATTTGCAGGAGCGAATGGCGGGTTACTGATCGTTTACCCGCCTTTCAGCACTGCAAATTTACGAGTCGCCGAATGACCGTACCTGGCCGGTTGCTATTGATGGCGATTAAATCTCTGCAGCCTGACCCGGTTCAGTTCCTCGGCACTCCTCCTCAACTACGCCGTAGCTCGAGGTGAGCAAAACGGCATTCTGAATGCGGCGCCGCTCACCTCGTCGTCCTCTGGTCTTGAAGCGCTGGCGTTCGCGGCGGCTACGTTCAGATTATCCGTGAATTCGCCGACAAACTTAGCGAAAGGCGACTCGCTGTTCAGCGCACCGCTTACGGCCGGGGCGCTTGCGCTAATCGCCTGACGTGAACCACGATATCGTCAACTCGTGGCTACCGGCACCGCTTTCGGAGAACGCGGCCGGCGTGGCCGGGACGGGGCTTTGGCGGGCGCGCCGGGGTCCGCGCGCGACGCATCGGCTGGCGGTTGCTCGACTAAGGGTGCGGCTTCGCGATGGCTGGCCGCGGGGGCGGACGCAGCCCGCGCCACTGGGGCGACGTTCTCGGCGTTTTCGGCATTTCCGTTCTCGGCAGTGCGCGGCTTCGTCCCGCCCTTGCCGCGCGAACGCGCGTGCCGCTTTGTCGGCGTAAGCGGCGACTCGCTGGCGGCGTCAGCATTCGCGGCGGCTTCGCTCGCAACCGGCTGCTCGGGCGCAACTTCGCGTTCGGCCCGCTCGGCCCGCTGCGCGGCAATGCTCTGCTCGCGACTGGGAAGCCATGCTTCGCTTCGTTCGCCGCTGGCGTTCTTGCTGCGACCTCGGCCACGCCGCTTCGCTGTGGCGCCCGCCGCAGCGGCAAGGCTGACCGGCGTTGCCGGCAGCATCGTTCCTTCGCTGTGAACGGCAGCGTCCTGGCGCACCGTCGGGGCGCTGCTGCGACTGATGAAGGCGCCGGACTTTTCGTCGCGTCCGAGTTCAAGCAGGCCGCGCGCCTGCGCCTCTTCGAGCAAATTGCCAAAGGTCTTGAAGCCGTAATAGCTTTCGTTGAAATCAGGCTTGCGCCGCTTGATCGCGCTCTTGAGCATCGACGCCCAGATTTTTCCGGTGTCGCCGCGTTCGGCCACGAGGGCCTCGAAGGTTTCGAGTGCAACCTCGATGGCTTCGCTCTTCTTCGCTTCGCTTTCGTCCTTGCGGCGCTTGTCTTCTTCAGGGCTGCGCTTGACCGCAGCGGGGGCACTCTTGTCGCGGCGCGCCGCCGAGCGCTCCCGTTCGCGAACCAGATCGTCATAGAAAATGAATTCGTCGCAGTTGGCGATCAGCAGGTCGGAGGTCGATTGCTTGACGCCAACACCGATCACGTACTTGGCATTTTCACGCAGCTTGGAGACAAGCGGAGAGAAGTCCGAATCGCCGCTGATGATGACGAAGGTATTGACGTGCGACTTGGTGTAACAGAGGTCGAGCGCATCGACGACCATGCGGATATCCGCCGAATTCTTTCCCGACTGGCGCACGTGCGGGATTTCGATCAATTCGAAGTTGGCCTCGTGCATCGTCGCCTTAAAACCCTTGTAACGGTCCCAGTCGCAGTAGGCCTTCTTGAGCACGATGCTGCCCTTGAGCAACAGGCGTTCGAGCACCGGCTTGATGTCGAACTTTTCATAGTTGGCGTCGCGCACGCCGAGCGCCACGTTCTCGAAGTCACAGAACATTGCCATGCTGACGGTATCGGGGGATACGGCCATGTGTTTCTCCAACGGTTGATGTGCGGCAAGTATAACGCCGGAGGACCCATGCCGCTGACGGGCCGGCTAAAACCGAAGCGTTCCTGTCATCCACCAATCGCTGCGAGCGCGCGGGCGCGCAACTGGCCGCAAGCGCCGTCGATGTCCTGACCCGCCGAGTCGCGCAGACGGGTGACAATCCCGCGCCGCTGCAGCCGGCCCGCGAGCGCCACGGCACGCGCCCAACTCGGGCGCCTGAACGCGAGACCGTCGACGCTATTGAAGGGAATGAAATTCGTCATCGCGTACTTGCCGGTCAGGAGATCGGCGAGCGCGTCGATTTCTTCGTCGCTGTCGTTGACGCCCTCGAGCAACGTCCATTGGTACTGGATCGGGTAACCGGTCGCCCGCGCGTAGATTTCCCCGAGTTCCACGAGTTCAGCCGGGGCGATACGCGGCGCACGCGGCAACAGGTGTGCACGCAGTTCGCCGTCAGTGGTGTGCAAGGAGAGGGCGAGTGCCGGCTTGACTGTCCCCGTGGCCAGACGGTCGAAAACGCGACGATCGCCGACCGTCGAGAAGACAAGGCTCTTATGACCGATCGCGCCGAGTGTGCCGAGCACGTCGATCGCCTCGAGCACCCGCTCAAGGTTATGCGCCGGTTCGCCCATGCCCATGAAGACGACTTTACGCACCGCACGCAGGCGCCGTGCGAGGACGACCTGGGCGACGATCTCGGCGCTACCCAGCTGACGCAGCAGGCCGTCGCGCCCGGTCATGCAGAACAGGCAGCCAACGGCGCAACCGACCTGCGTCGACACGCA
>JBBQAT010000148.1:0-10381 GCA_038316625.1 Burkholderiales bacterium | reverse complement strand
GGCCGGCTTCAAGGGCTCCCGTAAGAGTACCCCGTTTGCTGCGCAGGTCGCGGCAGAGGCAGCGGGAAAAGTGGCTGTTGAGTGTGGCGTGAAGAATCTGGAAGTTCGCATCAAGGGCCCCGGCCCAGGGCGTGAATCTTCAGTTCGTGCGTTGAATGCACTCGGGATGAAAATCACGGCGATTACCGACGTGACCCCGATTCCTCACAATGGCTGCCGTCCGTCTAAAAAGCGTCGGATTTAAGGAGAAAGACAAGTGGCTCGTAATCTCGATCCGAAGTGCCGTCAGTGTCGTCGCGAAGGCGAAAAGCTGTTCCTGAAGGGCGAAAAGTGCTTTACCGATAAGTGTGCTATTGAGCGTCGCTCGTATGCTCCCGGTCAGCATGGTCAAAAGTCCGGTCAACGTCTGTCGGACTATGGCGTTCATCTGCGGGAAAAGCAAAAGATCCGCCGCATCTACGGCGTTCTGGAAGGCCAGTTCCGCAAGGTTTATAAAGAAGCTGATCGTCGCAAGGGTGTAACCGGCGAAAACCTTCTGCAGTTGCTAGAGTCTCGTCTGGACACTGTCGCTTACCGCATGGGTTTTGCCGCGTCACGCTCCGAATCCCGCCAGGTTGTTCGGCACAATGGTGTACTGGTCAATGGCCGCCGTGTGAATATTCCGTCATATCAGGTTCGCCCAGGTGATGTTGTTGAAGTCGCAGAGAAGGCAAAGAGTCAGTTGCGCGTCAAAGCGGCGCTGGCTGCTGCTGAGTCACGCGGTTTCCCTGAGTGGGTAACGGTAGATGTCAAGGAAGCCAAGGGCACCTACAGGGCTCGTCCAGAGCGTAGCGAGTTGTCGTCGACGATCAACGAAAGCCTCGTGATCGAACTGTATTCCAAGTAATCGCGGCTCCGCTTGATTGAACCAGGCAAAGGACAAGACATGCATAGCAGTGGACTATTGAAACCGCGCATTATAGATGTACAGAGTTTGTCGCCGGTGCACGCCAAGGTCGTGATGGAGCCATTTGAACGTGGCTACGGACACACCTTGGGCAATGCATTGCGCCGCATTCTTCTTTCGTCGATGCCAGGATATGCTGCCACTGAGGTGAGCATTGATGGCGTTCTTCATGAGTACTCAACGATTGACGGGGTGCAGGAAGATGTTGTTGATATCCTCCTAAATCTCAAGGGCGTCGTCTTCAAATTACATAACCGTGACGAGGTTGTTCTTCAGCTGAGCAAGGATGGCGAAGGTATTGTTCGTGCTGGAGATATCGTGGTTTCCCACGATGTTGAGATCATCAATCCGGATCACGTGATAGCTCATATCTCTTCTGGCGGTAAATTGGCCATGGAGATAAAGGTTGAGAAGGCTCGTGGGTATGTTCCGGGTAATCTTCGGCAGATTGGTGACGGCAACAAGAGCATCGGTAAACTGGTGCTCGACGCCTCGTTCAGTCCTGTTCGTCGTGTCAGCTATTTTGTTGAGAGCGCTCGCGTTGAACAGCGTACCGACCTTGACAAGCTGATTATGGAGATCGAGACGAACGGCGTTATTGAGCCGGAAGAAGCAATCCGTACGGCGGCGCGCATCCTGATGGAACAGTTGTCGGTGTTCGCTGATCTAGAAGGTACTGCCCTGCCAATCGAGCATCAAAAGGCGGTTCAGGTTGATCCGTTGCTGTTGCGTCCGGTGGATGACTTGGAACTGACGGTTCGTTCAGCGAACTGCCTGAAAGCCGAAAATATCTACTATATCGGCGATCTGATTCAGCGTACTGAAAACGAGCTGCTCAAGACCCCGAATCTCGGTCGCAAGTCGCTCAATGAAATCAAGGAAGTGCTGGCCGCTCGCGGCTTGACGCTGGGTATGAAGCTTGAGAGCTGGCCACCGGCCGGGCTTGACAAATAAGCTGCCCTGACAAGACTAGGAAGGAATAGATATGCGTCACCGTTTAGGTCTCCGTAAACTCAACCGTACCAGTTCGCACCGTTTGGCGATGCTGCGTAACATGACCGTCTCTCTGCTACGTCATGAGACGATCAAGACGACGCTGCCGAAAGCCAAAGAGCTGCGTCGCGTCGTAGAGCCGATCATCACCTTGGGCAAGAAGCCCAGTCTCGCAAATCGGCGTCTGGCGTTTGATCGCCTGCGTGATCGCGAGATCGTGGTCAAGCTCTTTGACGAAATCGGACCGCGTTATGCAGTGCGCAACGGCGGTTATCTGCGCATCCTGAAGTGTGGTTTCCGTGATGGTGACAACGCGCCGATGGCTCTTGTTTCCCTGATGGATCAGCCAGAAGTCGCTGAAGTCGCTGCTGTATAGGCTGTTTGGCAGATTTACGAGTTAGGTTGTAGTGAAAAGCCAGGCTTTGCCTGGCTTTTCCTATTGGCGGTGTCAAACCAGAGCTTCCTCCTCTTGTTGCTGTAGCGCCCACATTTGCGCATAGCGGCCGTTTGCTTCAAGCAAAGAGGTGTGCGAGCCACGCTCGACAATTCGACCTCCGTCCATGACCAGGATCGTGTCGGCGTCCATGATGGTCGATAGGCGGTGAGCGATGACCAAGGTGGTGCGCCCTCGCGCCGCGTTGTCGAGGCTAGATTGTATTGCCTTCTCGGTCTTGGAGTCGAGCGCCGATGTGGCTTCGTCAAAGATCAGCAGCGGTGGATTCTTGAGCAGCGCGCGTGCGATGGCGACCCGTTGCTTTTCCCCGCCAGAGAGTTTTAGCCCGCGCTCGCCTACTCGGGTTTCATAACCGTCGGGTAAGTGTTCGATGAATTCAGCGAGTTGAGCCGCCTGCGCGGCCGCCAATACGTCGTCTCGGCTTGCCTCAGGCTGTCCATACTGAATGTTGTAGTAGATGGTGTCGTTGAACAAGACGGTATCTTGTGGAACGATGGCAATCGCGGTACGCAGGCTGGTCTGGGTCAGTTGTCGCAGGTCAAGGTCGTTGAGGCTGATACCTCCCTGATCGACGTCGTAGAAGCGGTAGAGAAGTCGCGCCAAGGTTGATTTTCCCGAGCCGGATTCGCCAACGACGGCGACGGTGTGCCCTGCAGGAATCTCGAAATCGACGCCAAACAGGATTTGGCGCTTGGATTCGTAGGCGAATTCGACATTCTCGAAGCGGACATTGACCGAAGTCGACTGAAGCGTTCTGGCGTTCGGAGCATCGGCAATTTCGCGATGTACCGACAACAATTCGAACATGCGCTCTATGTCAGCCAGCGACTGACGTATCTCCCGATAGACCACGCCAAGAAAACTTAGGGGCATGTAGAGCTGTATCAGGAATGCATTAACCAGCACGAGGTCCCCGATGGTCATTCGGCCATCTACGACGCCCGATGCGGCGCGCCACATCATGGCCGTTACGCCGAACGCGATGATGATTTGCTGCCCGAGGTTCAACCACGAGAGTGATATCTGGCTTTTGGTGGCCGCTTCCTCCCATTTCAGCATGTGTCCATCGTAACGGCGGGCCTCGTACTCCTCATTGTTGAAATACTTCACTGTCTCATAATTCAGCAGACTGTCGATGGCTTGCGAATTCGCTGCTGAATCTGTGTCGTTGAGCAGTCGCCGAAGGCCAATTCGCCAGTTGCTGACCTTGATCGTAAACACGACGTAGGCGGTGAGTGAGAGCAGCGTGATGACGACGAAACCAACGTCGTACTTTGCGATCAGGATGCCAAGAACAAGTGAAATTTCGACCAGTGTCGGAAGTATCGAGTAAAGCGTATAGCTGATCAGGCTGGAGATTGAGCGGCTGCCGCGCTCAATGTCACGCGATATACCACCCGTCTGACGTTCCAGATGAAAGCGCAGTGACAGGGCGTGCAGATGGCGAAAGACCTCAAGTGCGATGCGCCGAACGGCTCGTTGCGTCACCCGTGCAAACAGAATTTCACGCAGTTCGGTGAACAACGAGTTCGAGAAACGGAGCGCACCGTAGAGTGTCAATAGCAGTATCGGGAGGGTTACGGTCTGATTTGTATTGGTCAACCTGTCGATCATCTCCTTGAATACCAGGGGAACCGCAACATTGGCCAGTTTCGCGGTAATCAGACAGGAGATCGCGAGCAACACCCGCCATTTGTATTGCCATAGGTAGGGAGCAAGACTACTAAGTGTTTGCCAGACGTGGGTGTCGCGCGCCGGCTGGCCGTTGGCGGGTGGGCTGTCGTAGTGATTGCGGGAGGAACGGCGCATTTTCTCTGTCTATCCATTGTTAAGTAAGGTCGAGTGCGCCGAGTCGCTCTGTACTCACTCAACGGAATCATTGTATTCGATAGAAGACCAACCTATATTGAAACGAACGTTAGACACAAGCGTCTGGAGTCCCTAGCGGTTGCAGTTCATTTTCTGTGGTACTGGAAAGTCTATGTCAGACACCCGACTCAATCTCGTTACCCGCGACTGCATTCTTGATCTCGCCGAAGGCCAGTTCATGGAACACGGTTGTGACGTAACGCCAATGCGGATGATTTCCCGGGCGGCGAACGTTAATCTGGCGGCTGTCAATTATCACTTTATCTCTAGGAAAGGCCTCTTTCGCGAGGTCTTTAGACACCGTCTGATCTGGCTGAACACTGAACGTCTCGTCGAGATCGATGCTCTTGAGCAGCAGGCTAATGGATTGCGGGGTAGAAGCGTTTTTCTGTACGCTGCTGCACATTGGCGAGACTGAATCTCTGGGTGGGATGACTTTCCTGCGCTTGCTGGGCCGCATGCTGAGCGATACGTCAGAATTCATCCGAACTCTTTCGCCAGCGAATATGCAGAAGTGATTGAGCGCTACAAACAGGCCGTTTTTCTTGCCGTGCCGGATTTGCCGAAGACGGAAATTGCGTGGCGTTTTCATTTCATGCTCGGTGCGATATCTTATGCCATTGCCGGAACAGGTGTTCTCCGTGTGGTCGCCGGTTTAAAGGTCGGCAATGCGTCGGCGACGGAATCGGGGCAGCAAAGCGAAGCCAAAATCCTTTGGGGACGCCTTATGCTTTTTCGTCTTGCAGGTTTACGTGCGCATCTGCCACCGCCTCCGGCGGCATCGGAGAATTAGCCATGATTCTTTATCTCGCCGCGTTTCTCGTCTTGTTGGCCGGCACCTGTTCGGGTCTGGTGCTTGCTTTTCCTCCGTTGCGTCGCACTCTACTCACGAAATCAATCTTCAAAACCTACACGAGGCTGTTGCCGAAGATGTCGGAAACCGAGCGTGACGCGCTTGAAGCCGGGACGGTGTGGTGGGAGGGCGAACTATTCCAAGGCAATCCCGACTGGAACAAACTGCTGGCCTACCCGGTGCCGACGCTGACAGACGAAGAACAGTCCTTCATGGACAATGAAACCGAACGGGCTTGCGCGCTGATAAATGAATGGCAGGTCACGTCGGAACTGCATGATATGACGCCGGAGGCCTGGCGCTACATCAAGGATAACGGATTTCTCGGCATGATCATCCCCAAGGTCTATGGCGGATTGGGGTTCTCAGCCTATGCGCATTCCCAGATTGTGGCCAAACTATCGACGCGTTGTTCGGCTCTCTCGGTTACGGTCATGGTGCCGAATTCGCTCGGTCCGGCAGAGCTTCTGATGCACTACGGTACGGAGACTCAGAAAAATCACTATCTGCCCCGTCTGGCGAAAGGTCTGGATATTCCGGCTTTTGCGCTTACCAGTCCGTGGGCCGGTTCCGATGCGGCATCGATTCCGGATTATGGGATCGTCTGCAAGGGCCTGTGGCAGGGTGAGGACGTGCTCGGTATGCGCGTTACTTGGGACAAGCGATACACAACCTTGGCGCCAGTTTGCACGGTTCTGGGTCTGGCCTTCCGCTTGTATGACCCCGATGGACTGCTGGGCGACAAGGAAGATCTCGGCATTTCCTGCGCGCTGGTACCGCGCGATACGCCCGGTGCGGATTTCGGACGCAGGCATTTTCCGCTCAACGCGATGTTCATGAACGGGCCAACGCGTGGCAAAGAAGTCTTCATGCCCATCGAGTACATCATCGGTGGCCCCAAAATGGCCGGCAAGGGTTGGCGCATGTTGATGGAGTGTCTGGCCGCCGGGCGTTCGATCTCGCTGCCGTCTTGCCATGCCGGTATGGCGCAACTGACGGCGCGCACGGTTGGCGGCTATGCGCGTGTGCGCAGCCAGTTCAAGATGGCGATCGGGCGTTTTGAAGGCATCGAAGAGCCTCTAACGCGCATCGGTGCTTACACCTACATGATTGACGCCGTTCGCAAAATGACGGCCGGTGCAATTGACCTTGGCGAGCGACCGTCGGTGGCTTCGGCGATTGCCAAGTACCATGTAACCGAACGCGCCCGTCAGGTGGTCAATGACGGAATGGATATCATCGGAGGCAAAGGTATCTGCCTCGGGCCATCGAACTTCCTTGGTCGCGTCTATCAGCAACTGCCCGTGGGAATAACCGTGGAAGGTGCCAACATCCTGACGCGCAGCCTGATTCTCTTCGGGCAGGGAGCCATCCGTTGCCATCCTTACGTACTCAAGGAAATGCAGGCCGCGCACAACCCGGATGGAAAACAAGGGCTGCTTGATTTCGATAAGGCCTTGTTCGGCCATATCGCCTACACGATTCGCCACTGCCTCCTGGCGTTCAGAAATGGATTGACTGGCTCGCATTTCGTGTCCGCACCAGCCAATGTTGCGCCGGAAACACGGCGCTATTACCAGCAATTAACGCGCTTCTCGTCGGCCTTCGCCTTCCTTTCCGACATCTCGATGCTGGTCATGGGCGGTGAACTCAAGCGGCGCGAGAAGATTTCTGCACGCCTCGGCGACATTCTGTCGATGATGTACCTGTGTTCGGCGACGCTCAAGCGATACGAGTCAGAGGGGTGCCAGCCGGACGATGCGCCCCTCATGCACTGGGCAATCTGGGATGCCTTGTACAAGGCACAGATGGCATTCGATGGCGTTATCGCCAACTTCCCGAACCGGTTCCTCGGACGCTTCCTCTTTCGCACCATCTTTCCGCTCGGGCATCCTTACGATGTTCCATCCGACAAGATTGGTCATCAAGTCGCCGCGCTACTGCTTTCGCCATCGGCGGCACGGGATCGGCTGACGGCTGAAACCTATCTGCCAAAGGTCGAGAGCGAATCGGTCGGAGCCATTGAGCTTGCGCTCAGCGCGACGATTGAGGCGGAGTCGATTGAACTCAGGATACGCTCTGCCGAGAAGGAGGGCGTGTTCAACAACCAACCGGACGCCAATGTCCGCGACATCGCCCAGGTCGCGTTCGCAATGGGAATTGTCTCGGCAGAAGAATATGCACTGCTCAAGCGACGCAATCGCCTGCGCGATATCGTCATTCATGTTGACGATTTCCCGTTCAATCTGGGCCGCACGAGTATCCCGGTGGAAGAACACGCGGCCGCCTGATTCTGACGAAACGGTCGTCGAGGATGACGATCTGGCTGGCGCAGGTGTAATCTTCGGCCGTTCCGCATTGTTTGCGGGGATGTTCAACCATGCGAGGACGTATCATGCTCGATCAACTCAATACGCCGATTGTGTTGCCTGAAAACCCTCCGACGCTCCGCGTCATGCCGATGCCGGCCGATGCCAACCAGCACGGAGATATCTTCGGAGGCTGGATCATGTCGCAGGTCGATATCGCCGGTGCCGTGGTTGCGATGCGTCGTGCGCGCGGGCGAGTAGCGACGGTTTCCGTTGATTCATTTTCCTTCAAGCAACCGGTTTTCGTCGGTGATCTGGTCAGCTTTTACGCGAAAATTATCGCCATTGGCCGTACATCGATCAAGGTGGATGTTGAGGTGTTCGCGGAGCGGAATCCGATGCAACCAATAACCGTCAAGATCACCGAGGCGGTTCTGACTTATGTTGCAATAAACCAACAGGGTGCCAAGCGCGGGTTGCCCAGCATCGAACAATGAAGGTGTTTTTAAGGAAGTCGATTTAAAATCTCACCTAACTTTATGTAAACCGTGGATTTTGTTCGCGTTACTAAATAAAGAATTCCAAAGGAGGATGTATGGCACGAAAGATTTCAATGAAGCTGATCCCGGCGTTGATGCTGGTCGCTTTCTCAGGCGCGGCGAGTGCGTCGGGTTTCCAGTTGTTGGAACAGAACGCCAGTGGCATCGGTAACGCCTATGCCGGCTCGGCGGCAGTGGCCGAGAATGCCAGTACGATTTACTTCAACCCGGCGGGTATGACACAGCTTCAGGATCGCGAAGTTTCGGGTGGCATTTCGGCGGTCAATCCAAGCTTCAATTTCCATAACCAGGGTTCGAGTGCAGGGGCGTTTAATACTGCAGGAGAGGGTGGCAATGCTGGCGGCTTGGCGTTCATTCCCAATGGCTATTTATCTTGGGCGCTCAACAAGGATCTTTATGTCGGTGTTGGAGTGGGGGCACCGTTTGGACTGAAGACCGAGTACGACAATTCATGGATTGGTGCGGCTCAGGCGACTATGTTTGAGGTAAAGACTTACAACATTAATCCGTCGATTGCCTATCGTTTGAATGACAAGGTTTCTCTAGGAGCTGGCCTGAATTGGCAGCGCGTCGAGGCGACTTACAAGCGGCAGGCAACTACTATTTTAGGCGGGGGGTCAACAACTCCGATTAAGCTGACTTTGGATGATGATGCTTGGGGCTGGAACGTCGGAGCCTTATTCTCAGTCTCGCCTTCAACTAAAGTGGGGGTTTCCTACCGTTCCGCGATCCAATATCACACTGAAGGAACATTGGATGTCAACAATGGAGGTGCTGGGACCGTGGGCGCAAAGGCTGAGCTCAAGATGCCCGATACCTTCATCATGAGTGTGACTCAGAAGCTGAGTGACAAGTGGGAAATGCTCGGAGATGTGTCGTGGACGGGTTGGAGCTCGATTCCAAAGGTTGACATCATGCGTGTTACAGGCACTCTCGCGCAGACTTTGGATACTGACTTTCGCGATACATGGAGGGTTGCATTGGGTAGCAATTACCAATACAACGATGCATGGAAGTTGAAGTTTGGTGTCGCTTATGATCAGACGCCGGTAAAGAGAGCCGAGAGCCGTTTAGTTTCCCTGCCCGACAACGACCGTGTCTGGCTTTCCTTTGGGGCTCAGTGGGCACCGAATAAGGCTTCGCGACTGGACCTTGGGCTAACCTATATTGTGGTCAGGGATAGCAAGATCAACAATAATCAATCCGCGTCGCCAAATTTCCGGGGAACTGTTACTGGCGAATACACCGGTAACATCTGGCTTCTTGGGGCGCAGTACTCTATGTCTTTCTAGTCTGACCTTCAAGCTTCACGAAAAACGCCCCGAATTTTCGGGGCGTTTTTTATTCAAAATCCACTTGGTTCCAGAACTAAAACTCCTATACTTCAAACGTCCGTTTGGCCCTGAATTGGGTGCGTGAAGTTTCATGTCCGCTGGAAAACAACGTTCTGAAGGAGCCTGCTTTGAGTAACTTTATTGTACGAAAAGTCGCGGTACTTGGCGCGGGGGTGATGGGGGCGCAGATCGCTGCGCATCTGGCCAATGCCAATGTGCCGGTCATGTTGTTCGATCTGCCGGCCAAGGAAGGGGATCCGAACGGGATCGTCAATAAGGCGCTTGAGGGGCTCAGGAAACTGGAGCCGTCGCCCATCGCTACGACGGATCGCGTTGATTACATTGATGCCGCCAATTACGAACAGCATCTTGATCTGCTCACGGGCTGCGACCTGATCATCGAGGCCATCGCCGAGAAGATGGAGTGGAAGGACGATCTGTACCGAAAGATTGCGCCCTTTATTTCATCAAACGCCATCGTTGCTTCGAATACCTCCGGGTTGTCGATCAATCGCTTGTCTGAAGGCTTGCCAGAAGCCTTGCGCGGACAGTTCTGTGGCATCCATTTTTTCAATCCGCCGCGCTACATGCATCTGGTCGAGCTGATCGCGACGCGGACAACGTCACCGCAACTTGTGGATCAGCTTGAATCCTGGCTTGTTTCACGCCTTGGAAAAGGCATTGTGCGGGCGCTTGATACGCCGAATTTCGTGGCCAACCGGGTCGGCATCTTTGCCATGCTCGCCGTCATGCACCACACGCAGCAGTTCGGTCTGGGCTTTGATCTGGTCGACGCGCTGACCGGGCCGATCATCGGCCGCGCGAAGAGTGCGACCTTCCGTACCGCCGACGTTGTGGGCTTGGACACCATGGCGCACGTGATCAAGACGATGCAGGACACGTTGCCGGATGATCCATGGCATAGCTTCTACGCAGCTCCGGCCTGGCTTTCGGCGTTGATCGCCAAAGGCGCGCTGGGGCAGAAAACCCGCTGCGGGATCTTCAGGAAAGACGGCAAGACGATCAAGGTGCTCGACCTCGCGACGCAGGATTATCGTGACTC
>JBBQAT010000147.1:0-10504 GCA_038316625.1 Burkholderiales bacterium | reverse complement strand
CTTCCTCGGCCCCTGCATTTCCATGCCTGTAGTCTAAATCAGGCAACGGGACAACGAGCCTGACGCAGGGGGCCCGCCCCTTCATGGGGCGGGCTGGGGTGGGGATGGGGAAAAAGCGACGAATCTGTCGCTGCTAAGCAGTCAATGCAGCGCCATCCCCCACCCAACCTCCCCCTTGCACCCCAAGGGTGTTTCCTTCGGGGCAAAGGGGGAGGAGTTGATGTTGTTCGTATTCATGCGATTGCCCTGAGCCGGGAGCGCTGTTCATTATTTCAGAGTGGCCGTTAGCGTAATCTCGGGAACGCGGTCCAAAGCCTTCGACAATGGGCAGTCGCGCTTGGCCGTGGCGGCGATTTTCTGAAACCGGGCATCGTCAATGCCGGGCACCGTAGCCACCATCGTCAATGCGATACGGTCGATGACAAAACCGTCGCCCTGTTTGCTCAGGCGCACGCTGGCCGTGGTGTCGATAGCGGTCGTTGCCAGACCTGCCTTGTCGCAGGCAAACGAAAACGCCATCGTGAAACATGCGGCATGGGCTGCGCCAAGGATCTCCTCGGGGTTGGTACCGCGCCGGTCGTCCTCGAAGCGACTTGCGAAACCGTAGGGGTATTGCTTTAGCGCACCGGTCTCGGTGCTGATCGTGCCCAGGCCGTTCTTGCCCTGGCCTTCCCAGTGAACACTGGCCGTTTTTTCCGTCATGGTGAGTCTCCTTTTTCAGCAGGTTTTGCGATTGATTCGCGACGCTAAATTAGATGATCAAACGAAAGCGGTCTGTTCGCTATCGTACGGACAGCACAGGCGGATGCATGGAGAGTTACAGTGACCTTGGCTACCCTGGCTTTGATGGAGTGACTGCAATGGATGGATTCCGTTTGGCACTGCCCTGGTGCGGCCGATTTTGAACACCGTTCGGCATGGCTCTTGTGGGCAATGATCTCGACGAACGAGTGTCGCCGCCGCGCCCCGATCTGGTGGCCACGGCGATTGCCCCGGATTACGCGCTCGGGCCGCACACGGCATCGCTGGGTTTGGCCTCATCCACCGGCACCACGCTGCCGGACCCATTCGCCGACGGCATGTTCATCGGCCAGCACGGCTCGTGGAATCGCCGACCGCACAGCGGCTACAAGGTGATCTTTGTCCCTTTCAAGGGTGGAAAGCCTGCGGGCGAGCCCATCGATGTGCTGACCGGCTTCCTCAGCGAGGACGGCAAGGCCTACGGCCGACCGGTCGGCGTGGCGCTCGATAAACAAGGGGCATTGTTGGTGGCCGACGATGTAGGAAACGTGATCTGGCGGGTCAGTTCACAGCGCTAACGCCTGCAAGGCAATAAACACGGGCATCTTCAGGCAATGGCATGCGGAGAGCGAATGTTCATGCGGTTCTCGTGGCATCGTTCAATTTAATTTTCACTATGTACGTTTGCGCACGGATCGAAAGGACCAGACCGATGAAAATGAAAATGCCTGTTGTTCTAGTAGCCAGTCATGTTGAAGCAAATGGATTTTAAGAAATTCGTCATTCCGGCGAAAGCCGGAATGACGGCCTATCCACGCGTTCCAGCATGACTGCCTACTAGGTTCCATGGATTGCAATAGCTACAGGCCGTGTCCGCTCATAAATCGTATCCGACCATCAGGTCGTCACCGTCAAAGGAGTAAATAATGCAACTCATGCTGATCTTCGGAGTCGTCTTCGCCATCGGGGCTGTTGCCTTTGCCCTGCAGAACAATGTGGCCGTTACCGTGACTGTTGCCTTGTGGCAATTCAACGGGTCGCTTGCGCTGGTGCTGCTGATGGCGCTTGGTCTTGGGGTTCTCATAACTGGCTTGGTGTCGTCGCCCACCGTAATTCGCAGGCAATGGGCCACTGCGCGCCTGCGCCATCAGGTCACGGCCCTGGAGAAGGATGTGGCTGAGCAGAAGACACGCAACAATGAGCTTGCAGTGGAGCTGGCCCTGAAAACTACGGCGGCGGACAAGGTTGAGTTATATCCCGTACTGGAAAAGCCCTACGTCGGTTTGAAGTCGCTGCTTGCCGGCGAAGACCCGGTGAAGCCAGTGACCCAGTAAGCGCCGGAAATTTGCTCGGGCACGCGACCATCATTCCGGCGAAAGCCGGAATGATGGTCGTTTCAGACTTCATCGGGCCGTAACAATAGCGTCAGAACAAATCTGCATGGATTTCTGTGGCTGCCTACTTCGGCCGCGGACGCGACAGCTTGGGCTGCACTTCCTGTAGCCGCCCTGCCCGCAGTTCGACGACTGTCTTGGCCACGGCACGCGCCACATTTCGCGCTTCTTCCTGCATATTCAGATCCTTGTCCAGCGTGTCGTGGCTTGTCGCATAAGGTTCGAAATAACCGATGTAGCGATCAAGTCGTGACTGTGCGCCGGCATCGATAAACCCCATCCAGTCAAGCCAGTCCGAGAGCGCGCGACGCGAACTTCCGACCCCCGCCACATCGCCGTGGACGATCAGGCCGTAGGCACGTCCGGCCAGATGCTGCGGGTAATCCCAGCCGGCCATCTCGAGTGATTTCGCCTTGGCGGCCATCTTGCCGGATGTGGTGGTTGGATCAGGATTGCCACCATCGGCGCACACCATGCGGTCAATCATCAGCTTCAAGGGGCTTGGGCTTTGATACCAATACACTGGCGAAACGATGATCACCGCATGGGCGGCCGTCCAACGCTCGTAGATTTCAGCCATCCAGTCATTGTTCTGGTTGAGCGAATGATTCGGATAGCAGGTGCACGGCCAGTGGCACAGCGGCATGGCCGTCGACGCGCACCCCTTGCACGGGTGGATATTGCGACCGTACTCCGATGTGAGCAGGCTCAGGTCGAGCACATCGCTCTGGATGTCTGCCTTCTCCAGCGTTTCGCGAACAATCCCGGTTAGCCGGAAGGATTTTGAAATCTCGCTGGGACAGCTTCCGTCGTTGCGTGCCGATCCGCATATCAGCAACACCCGGGATGGCGTTGACGGATCGCTCCAACGCTGTTGCGCCTCATCGATGCGTTGCTTCGTGGCCATCCACTCAATGGACAACTCGTAGTCCGGGTCGGCATACCCCGGCCCGGCCTTCTGCGTGAAGGGTGCCTTGCGGCCATCGGTATAGGCCAGCCAGGCAATTTCTTCAAGCCGTGCAATGGAGTCATCTTCGGCACGAAACGCCGGATCAATGAAGGTGGCGCGAAACCGGACACTGAATTCAGGACGCGCTAACCGACCTGGCGACTGTCCCTTCCGAACCTCAATGACCGACGATTTAAGCGTGCTGGGGTTCTCGGATGAAAACGCTTCCATGGATTGTTCCTTTGTGTGAGGGGTGATCAGATCAAGACTAGTTGGCCGGTGAATACTCGTCTGTACGTTGCCGAACGAAGACGAGCCTGTGTTTCCCAGCGCACGGACGACTGATTGCTTTGCTTCGTTCCGTACAAGCCGATGGCACCTGGGCCAACATCCTTGCCCCGCAATCGTTATTGATTACTGAAAGCTCCTGCCTGGTGCGTGCTTACGCGAAGTGATCATCGCTGTTCGCGCCGATGAAGTCCGTCACCGCGACGTCAATCACGAACTTGCCGATCAGCTGGCCACCGAGCTGAACGACTAACGCGATTCGTTGCGGCGGTTTTCCGCTGGATTCTGGCGGCTCTTGTTGAGCTTTCGCCTGGCGTAGAGGTTCATCAGCGGCGTCACCGATATTCCGTGCACGACGATAGAGACGGCAACCGTCGTCAAGGTCAGTGTGATGGCCTGATCCGCCAGCGCATCGCTCAGGCCATGATTGAGGGCGAACATCAGGTAATAGATCGAGCCGATTCCACGGATACCGAACCAGGAAATCAGCAGGCGTTGATCGCCCGACACCGACGCGCCGAGCAGACCGAGCCACACCGAAAGTGGGCGCAGTACCACGAACAGAAGAACCATAAAGATGATCGTCTCCCAGTCAAGCTGGGTGTAGGGCAACATCGCGCCGACCACCAGAACGACGACCAGTTCGGCGATGCGTTCCAGTTGCTCGTTGAAACCACGGACCGCTTGCGTCATGTAGGCGCTGGCCAGATCCGGATGCGTTGCAACGGCCAAGTGCGCTTCTTTGTCCTGCAAGCCGGCCGGCCCATCGTTCGGAACCTGCCGTACCTGATAGTTTTCCTTGATGCGCTGCAAGGCAAGACCGGCGGCAAACACGGCGAGGAAACCCGAAGCAAAGGCCAGTTGCGCTGCACCGTAAGCCAGAGCGACAAGACCGAGGGCTAGGAATTCGTCCAGCCCAACAGCTTCCTTGTGGTGAGTGCGCAAATAAACCACCAGTTTGCCGATCATCGCGCCACACAGGCCGCCGATGACAAGGCCACCGACGAGAGCCCAAAGCACGTCAACCGTTAGCCATCGCCAGCCAGCGATGCCAAGATCGTGCAAACCAAGCAGTCCGAGACCGAGCAGCACCAGGGGGAAAGCAGCACCGTCGTTGAGCCCTCCTTCGCCGGTCAGGCTGAAGCGCAAGCGATCGCGATCATCGGGCTCGTCGACCTGGACGTCGGACGCCAGCACTGGATCGGTCGGTGCCAGAATGCCACCGAGCAGGATGGCGGCACCGAGCGGCAGTCCCAGCAGATAGACTCCTGTCACCGCGATGAACGCGACCGTCAATGCCATCGAAACGAAGGCCAGGCGCAAGGGCAAGCGCCATTGTTTGCTCGACAATGGCAGGCCCAGTTTCAAACCAACGGAGAAAAGCGAAATCAGCAGGGCAACTTCCGCCACCCGTTCAATAATTCCGGGCATGAGTCGCGGGTCTGGCGTCATCAGCCCCCAGCCGGCGCTGCCAAGCCCGTAGCCGACGGCCAGATAGAGCATCGACGGACTGATCGGCAGCCGCTTGAGCAGCGACCCCGCCAGCGCCATGGTGATCATCAGTGCGCCAATAATCAGCGCCCAGACAGGAAAAGACATCGTAGCCGCCTCCGGATTGATGGGTGAAGAATTCACTCGCACTACGGTATCGCAGGGGCAAGCAGGGATGGACAGCAAAGTAAAACACGGAAATGTTTGCTGTTCTGTACGGCATCCAACACGGGCGATAAGTTCAAGCGCAATAATGTTTTGAACGCCCTAAAAAGGGCGCATCAGCCCTTGCTGGAAATTCGGGCTGAATCAGATTACCCGGCGACACCGGAACTAATGTTTGTGATCAATGTCTGGATTATTAGATGGCGCTGAATCTTCCAAATGCTGCAACCGGGAAGCCAGGCTGTCTATGTCTTCAAACATGACGACAGGAGAACATCATGGATCTGGACGAACTCTACGCACTGCTTGTAATTGGCGCGGTCGCCCCGTATGCCGCAGAGGCGACGATTGACTGGGTGAGCCATTCCGCCTGTTCGAAATCCATCGCCAACTTTCTCCGTCACCCTTTCTTGCATTTGCCGCATTAGGATTTTTCCGAGGCAAGTGCAGCGATCAATGCGGGAAACACGGGCGGCAATTTCCGTTCGATAGCCATGCCTTACGAGGAGTAACCGAATTGACCAAAACCGATCTGATAAAGTTGTTGGCCGCCGAGACCAGGCAATCCCAAGCCAGCGTGAGCGACGTGGTGTCTGCGCTGCTGCGTGTGGTCATGGAAACAGTGGCGGCTGGACAACCGGTGCTTATCCCGGGATTCGGTACGTTCAAGTCGACTGCACGCGCGGCGCGCCTGGGCAAAAATCCGGCGACAGGGGCGGAACTGGGAATCCCGGCGACAACCGTTCCAAAATTCACCGCTGGCACGACGTTCAAGAATCTGGTTCGGGAAGGGGCGGAACTGGAGGATTGAGCGGATGGATGGGATACCAAGGTTCGTTGCTTCGCGGTCTACGATACCAGCCATCCCCATCAATACAGCCTTTTGAGAAACCAGCCAGGCGCGGCCCTTGGCCTTGGGCTCAGCGTCTGAATCAATCCTGAAGCAACTGACGCATGACGTAGGGCAGGATGCCGCCATGCTGCAGGTACTCCACTTCAACCGGTGTATCGACACGCAATTGCAACGTCACTTCCTGTGTGGCCCCGTCGGGACGACGGATCGCCAATACGACATCCTGAAGCGGCTGCAACTTGCCATCGAGGGCCAGGATGTCGAATTCTTCGTCACCGACAATGCCCAGCGATTCGACGCTATGCTCACCCTTGAACTGCAGCGGCAGCACGCCCATTCCGACCAGGTTGGAACGATGAATGCGCTCGAAGCTCTTCGCCACGACAGCGCGTACACCCAGCAGGCGCGGGCCCTTGGCCGCCCAGTCGCGGCTTGAACCGGTACCGTATTCCTCACCGGCGAACACGATGCTCGGTATCGCGCCTGACTGGTACTTCATCGCCGCCGCATGGATGGAGACCAGTTCATTCCCAGGCTGGAAGCGGGTCATGCCACCTTCGACACGGGTACCGTCGGCATGGGCCGGAATCATCAGATTACGAATGCGCACGTTGGCAAAGGTGCCACGCACCATCACGTCATGGTTGCCGCGACGCGAGCCGTAGCTGTTGAAGTCGGCCACGGCGACGCCTTCGGCGATCAAATACTCGCCGGCTGGCGACCCGGTTTTGATTGACCCGGCCGGACTAATATGGTCGGTAGTCACCGAATCGCCGAAGATCGCCAGCGCCCTCGCCGCCCGGATATCGGTCACGCCGGGTGGTTCAAGCGTAAAGCCTTCAAAGAACGGCGGTTCGGTAATATAGGACGACGACGTCCAGGCATAGACTTGGCCGGTGTCGTCCGGTATTTCGTTCCACAGCGGATTGCCGTGGACGAAGTCACGATACAGTTCCCGATAGGTGTCCGGGTCGGTGGCATGGCTCATGGCCGTGGCGATTTCCTGATCGCTTGGCCAGATATCTTTCAGCATTACCGGCTGACCCTCGCGCCCGATGCCCAGCGGTTCGCGCGTCAGATCGATATCGATGCGGCCGGCAATCGCAAAGGCGACCACCAACGGCGGGCTCATCAGGAAATTGGCCTTGAGCGCCGGATGGATGCGCGCTTCAAAGTTGCGGTTGCCTGAAAGCACGGCGGCGCAGATCAGATCGTTCACGACGATGGCCTCCTCCAGAGGAGCCGCCAACGGCCCGGCATTACCGATGCAGGTGGTGCATCCGTAAGCAACGACACGAAAACCGAGCGCTTCGAGGCCGCCCAACAAGCCAGCCTTGCTCAGGTATTCGGTAACCACGCGCGAACCCGGCGCAAGCGAGGTCTTGACCTTGGAGTTCACCGACAGTCCGAGCGCTACCGCCTTGCTCGCCAGCAGTCCGGCGGCGAGCATCACGCCCGGATTCGAGGTGTTGGTGCAGGAGGTGATGGCGGCGATCAGCACGTCGCCGTGACCGATGTCGACCTCGCTTCGCGTGATTGAAGGTGCTGGGGCCACTCCCTGAGAATGGTCAACCATCTCCGTTTCGTTGCGGTTCGCATTGTTTATTTCGGACGCCGGATCGAGGGCAACGGTATCTGTCGCCACCCCTCCCACCGGATAGCGCTGCGCCATCTCGCTCGCTGCCCGGCCATAGCCGTTCTGTGCGACCGGCTGCACGAAAAGCTCGGCAAAGCGCTGCCCGAGATCGGGCAAATCGATGCGGTCCTGCGGCCGTTTGGGGCCGGCGACGCCCGGCTGCACACTGTCCAGCGCGAAATCGATCACGGTGCTGTAGTCAATTTCACCGTCCTGCGGCATGCCAAACAGGCCCTGCGCCTTGAAATAGGAGCGGAACGCATCGATCTCCTCGCCACTGCGTCCGGTGGCAGCGAGATAGCGCACCGTTTCGGCATCAACCGGGAAGAAGCCCATCGTCGCCCCGTATTCCGGCGCCATGTTGGCAATCGTCGCCCGATCAGGCAGTGTCAGCGACGCCGCGCCATCGCCGAAGAATTCGACGAACTTGCCGACCACTTTCGACTGACGCAGCTTTTCGGTGATGTTGAGCACCAGGTCAGTTGCCGTCACGCCTTCGCGCAAACGGCCATGCAGATGCACGCCAACCACGTCCGGCGTCAGGAAATACAGCGGCTGGCCGAGCATGCCGGCCTCCGCCTCGATACCGCCGACGCCCCAGCCAACCACGCCAAGGGCATTGATCATCGTGGTGTGCGAATCGGTGCCGACCAGCGTATCGGGGTAATAGATGCCCTCCTTTTGCAGAACGCCACGCGCCAGGTATTCAAGATTCACCTGATGCACGATGCCGATGCCGGGCGGCACCACACGGAAGCTGTCGAAGGCCTGCATGCCCCATTTGATGAACCGGTAACGCTCCGCGTTGCGCCGGAATTCCAGACTCATGTTCAGATCGAGCGCGCCGGGAAGCTTGAAATGGTCGACCTGCACCGAATGATCGACCACCAGATCGACCGGCACCAGCGGCTCGACAATTTTCGGATTCTTGCCAAAACGCTTGGCGACGCCGCGCATGGCGGCCAGATCGCAGAGCAAAGGCACGCCGGTAAAGTCCTGCAACACGATACGGGCGACGACAAAGGGAATCTCGGTGCTGCGCGGTGCATTGGGTTGCCAGTGGGCCAGTTGCCGGATATGCAACTCGCTGACCTTCTTGCCATCGCAGTTGCGCAGGATCGATTCGAGAACGATGCGGATAGATACCGGAAGCCGCGAGATGTTGGCAACACCAGCGTCCTGCAAAGCGGGGAGCGAATAGAACTTGCCGACGCCACCGGACTCCAACACCAGAACACGCAGCGAATTGAACAGATTGTGGGCCATGACATACCTCCGTCCGGTTGACCCGTCTTCCGCTTCATTCGTTCAGTTGAAAGGAGTTTCCAATGGCATTGAGCAGAACAGAACGTGATTCCTTCGGCGCCATCGAGGTTCCGGCGGATCGGCTGTGGGGCGCGCAAACACAGCGCTCGCTGCAGTTTTTTCATATATCGACCGAGCGCATGCCTGACGAAATAATTCTTGCACTGGCCGCCATCAAGCGCGCCTGCGCGGTCGTCAATCACGATCTGGGCTTGCTCGATTCGGCAAAGGCCGGTGCCATTGTGGCGGCGGCCGATGAGGTACTGACTGGCGCTCATCCCGAGGAATTCCCCTTGCTGGTCTGGCAGACCGGCTCCGGTACGCAAAGCAACATGAACATGAATGAGGTCTTGGCCAACCGTGCGTCCGAGTTACTTGGCGGTCATCGTGGCGAGGGGCGGCGGGTGCATCCCAACGACGAGGTGAATCTCGGCCAGTCGTCCAACGACATCTTTCCGACCGCGATGCATGTGGCCGCCTGCCTAGGCCTCAGCGAGAAACTACTACCGGCGCTGCGCTCCCTGCGTACCAGGCTGGAAGAGAAATCGGCCGTTTTCGCCGGCATCGTCAAGATTGGCCGCACGCACCTGCAGGATGCCACCCCGCTGACACTCGGCCAGGAGTTCTCCGGCTACGTGGCGCAACTGCGGCACGCAGAATCGATTGTGCTTGCGGCGCTGGTTCCGCTGCATGAACTGGCGGTCGGCGGTACGGCCGTTGGTACGGGGCTCAATACCCACGCCGAGTTCGGGGCCCGTGTTGCCGCTGAACTGGCGCAGCGCAGCGGCTTGCCGTTTGTCAGTGCGGCCAACAAATTTGCCGCACTGGCCAGCCACGATGCGCTGGTCGCCGCGCATGGCGCGCTCAAGACACTGGCGGCGGCGCTCATGAAAATCGCCAACGACGTCCGCTGGCTGGCCTCCGGGCCGCGCTCCGGCCTCGGCGAACTCAGCCTCCCGGAAAACGAACCGGGCAGTTCGATCATGCCGGGCAAGGTCAACCCGACACAGTGCGAAGCGCTGACCATGATCTGCTGCCAGGTGTTCGGCAACGACGTGGCGATCAACTTCGGTGGCTCTTCAGGTAATTTCGAGCTTAATGTATTCAAGCCATTGATTGCATATAATTTCATGCAGAGCACACGTCTGCTGGCCGACGGCATGGCCAGCTTCGAAACCCATTGCGTGCGAGGCATCGAGGCCAATCGCGAACGTATCGGAGAATTGCTGGAGCGCTCGTTGATGCTGGTCACTGCACTGGCGCCGCACATCGGTTACGACCGCGCGGCCGAGATCGCCAAGCGTGCGCACCACGAAGGCAGCACGCTGCGCGAGGCGGCGCTGACTCTCGGTTACGTCAGCGCCGCCGACTTCGACCAGTGGGTTCGGCCGGAGGATATGGTCAGGCCGAATTCTCTGAAACGGGTATCTCCTTGACGCGCTTTGCATTGGGTTTCAGCAAACCAATTACCGCTCGCGGTGAGTTGTGAGCTCGTCGAACAATCGAACCGCTGGTTCCGCGCCAGCACACGCCTTCGACACGCTCTCAAGAAACAGTAATTTGTTCATTTAAATTCAGTGGGTTAGAAATGCATATTGGGAGATTGTCGGCATCATGCGGGAGCGGGAACAGGCTGAGGGGAGAGCACCAGGCCGAGTTCCTGTGCACGCTTTTGCAGTGCT
>JBBQAT010000146.1:0-10506 GCA_038316625.1 Burkholderiales bacterium | reverse complement strand
CGCCAAGCCCGAGCGCTGGCGCGGCTCCACTCGGAACTGGGAACGCCCGGCCACCGTCTGGCTCAATCCGGTACGACAAGAGAATAAAACAGTAAAACTGGCCGCGTGATGAACGTGACAACTATCTTGACAAATAACGAGGGAGAGTCTGTTCATGCGATTGCCCTGGCTCCCGGCTAATCCCAAATCAAGCAAAGGCCAATCATGCATCGCCACAACAGCAAGACTCTCGTGCGGATGATTGGCCTGTTCGCGGTCACCGGTTTTCAGAGCGCTGATCTGATCCCGTTTTCCGATACGCCGGATCCAGTGATTCTTCCGCGCTCCGCGTGCCAAAAAGCCGATTCGATGTGGAACGTCAGGATTGTTCCGTCTCGCTATGAGCAGCTACCGCCGCTGACCAGTCCGGGGGTCTTCGATCTGTTCAAATTGCTAACCAGCAGTTTTTCAGTCAAGGCCCTGACTTCGGAGGGCGATGAACTGGAGTATGGTCGTCACAAGCTGATTCACGCCTTCGGTGCCGGCGGTAACAGACACCCGAGACACCCTACCAGTTACTCTTCAAACCCACTGACTCAGCTCAGGCGCTGATGCGAGACGCCGACGCTGAAGATGACTTCCGCGTCAAACTGGCTGACCTGCAGGTCGGGCAAGCGGTGTACGACGTTTTCACCTTGGCCGAAAACGAATCTCCCGAAAATGCCAGGCCTCTGGGGCAACTGGTGCTCGCCGCGCCGGTCATTTCGTCACGCTATGGCGATGAAACGCTGTTTTTCCGGCACAACATGGCGATGAAATGAATCAGAAAGCCGTTTACAACTTCTTGGAGGAGCGGACTTCAGACTTGTTCACGCGACTGATTGAACTCGTCAGGTGAAGGTCCTCAATCTCGTTCCGGTATCGCTCCGTGTCCTTACGGCTTTCTGCAAGTTCTTCTTGTAGCGCCGCATACTCGCAGGCCAGATTTTTGCATGATTTGCAGAATTCGGTTCCGTTCATCTCCTCATCATGTTCCACCAATTCGAGGGCGTCCGGGTGAAGCCCGAAGGCACACGCGATTTCATTGAGCATGTCATCGTTCGTTTCTTCGCTAGTCAAAACTGAACCGTCAATCTCCTCACTGTTGTGCGAGCAAAACTGATTGCTTGGGAGTCCTGGCTCCGCAAGCGACGCTTTCAGCGGAGCATTGAATAGGGCGCAAATGGGGGCCATATCAAAATCGCTACAGTGGGCTGCGACCGCTGATGATCCTGAGCAGCACAACCACGACGGCGATCACCAGAAGAATGTGAATGAAGCCGCCGAGGGTGTAGGCAGTAACCAAGCCAAGAAGCCACAGAATGATCAGAACGACAGCAATCGTATAAAGCATCGATATATCCTTTTTTTAGCGTAGTTGGGCAAGGTAGTTGAGCCTTCGCTGAATCTTTCAGCGTGGTAGCAATTGCAATTGTTTGCTCATCCGCGAAGGAGTTCTGTGCTCTGGCGTACAAAGAGGAGGAAACATTTGATCCCAATGGTTCTCGATATCTTCCTATCTCTCTGCTCGCGAGCTTTCCTGTCGTCTGCAGGCCGGCGCATTTGAACGGAGCGCTCAGCTTAAACGGAATCCATGCTCTATCGGTCCGGATCGATACGTGCGACAGCGCACAGAAAGATTCGTGACAACTTCCTAATATCCGGTCTGTAATCACCGATTGGAGTTGTCATGAAGGGTTTTGTGCAAGACATTGAGGCGATCGCCGTCAGGAATGAAGATTTTCGCCAGGTTCTCTATACGGCGAAGCTCTCCCAACTCGTCGTCATGACCTTAAAACCAACGGAAGAGATCGGCGCGGAAGTCCACAAGCTCGACCAGTTCTTCCGCGTGGAGGAGGGCAATGGCGAGGCGGTGCTTGATGGCGTTCGTACGCCTATTCACGCCGGTTTCGCGGTCATCGTCCCCGCCTGGACCAATCACAACATCATCAATACCGGCACGGTTCCGTTAAAGCTCTACACGCTCTATTCCCCGCCAAATCATCGCGATGGCGTGGTTCATCACACGCGCGCCGATGTCGAAGATGACGACGAGTATTTCGACGGCAAAACAACGGAATAGCGTGGGAACGGGTGCGGTACAAACCATGAACAGAACATATATTGGCCGGTTGCCCGAAAGCGACCCGCTGCACGGCTATCTCCAACATGACATGCAGCCGCAAATCACCGGGGTGTCGGCGCATTCGACCTACCGGGTGTTCCGGCTCCATGGCTCAAACGACGTGTATCAGTACGAAGACCGCAATAGCGGAACCCGGCTCATCGGCAAGTTCTTTCTGTCATCGAGAAAGAAAGATGCCGAGAAGGCCGCGTCACACCTGACCAAGGAATTCGACAACCTGTGCATGATGCGCGATTACGGGTTGACCGGTTATCCGCACCATGTCGCCAAACCACTCGGCCGAAACTATTCGATGAATGCGCTCCTGGTCACCGAAGATTGCGAGGGGGAACTGCTCAGTGAGGTGATTCTGGAGGCCATACAGAGTAATGATCATGGCAAGCTCTATCAAAAACTGACCGCCCTCGCGTACTTCCTGTCGGCCTTTCATAACCGGACGACTACCGGGGAAGGCGTCGAGTTCAACCAGGATTGCGATTACATGGACAGCCTGATCGACCGGCTGTTAAGGATCAAAGCGATAGATGGCAACAAAACCAGTGAGTTGTACTGGCTGCGCGACCAGTGGCGCAACCAGCCGAGGATGTGGGAAGACCAGAAGGTCATCGTACATGGCGACGCGACACCGGATAACTTCATTTTCGGCAATGACCTGGCCGTCATGGCCTTCGATCTGGAGCGAACAAAATGCGCTGATCGCGTTTTTGATACCGGTCGGATTGCCGGCGAACTCAAGCATTTCTTTTTGCATGCAACCGGCAATCCGAAAGCGGCGGAGCGCTTCATCGGCCATTTCCTCTGGGAATACGCCTGCCATTTCCCGAACCGCGACAGCGCATTCCAATCCATAACCGGACGAACGCCGTTCTACGTGGGTATTACGCTGCTGCGCATTGCACGCAACAATTGGGTCGAGCCGGAACACCGTTATCGGCTGATCGCTGAGGCGATTGAATGTTTGAGGAGGTTTTGAATGATCATCAAAGGCATCATTTTCGACGTTAATGGAACGCTGGCCGAGATCCGGACCAATGAGTGGCACGACGATGTCTATCGCGTCATCAGCAATCTACTGTCGTATCAAGGCATCTTGCTCGATCCGTCCGTTGTTAAATTCTTCTACTTTCAGGGCATGAAAGTACAGCGTTCAGCGCGCGTTGATCGATACCCTGAATACAATGCCGTCGATATTTTTCGCGAGATCATCGCACAGCATTCGACCGACTTCACGCGTAAGCTGCCGCGTGAAAAGCTTGAACAGCTTCCAACCCTCCTTGCCGAAGCACACCGTGCCGCCTCACGTTTTGTCTTGCACCGCTATCCTGGTGTAGAGGAAACGATTCGCCACCTGCACCAGAACTATCGTCTAGCCATCATCACCGATGCCCAGACGGCCTACGCCATCCCGGAACTGCATGCCGTAGGGCTTTCCGATTACTTCGATCCGATCATCATTTCAGGCAACTTCGGCTACCGCAAGCCTGACGAACGCCTGTTTGCAAACGCATTGGCTGACATGAAGATAGACGCGTCAGAGGTCCTGTACGTGGGCAACGACATGTACCGCGATGTGTACGGAGCACAGAGAGTCGGGATCAAGACCGTCTTCTTCAGATCAAACGAAGGAACGCAGGAAAAGGAGGGCGTAAAGCCCGATTACATCATTTACAACTTTCCCGAGTTGCTGAACGCCATCCGTTTCTTTGAGAACCAGAAAGGATAGCCGTGACCACTCCCGCTTCATCGCCACCTGCGTTGGCAAACTCGGACAGTGAGGCAGAAGAACAGCCCCGCGTTGTACTGCATACGCCGGTCGATGTGCGCAGCATTTCACTGGCGATACTGGCCACGCTGGCCGGGGTATTCATGCTGCGCTGGGCGAGCGCCGTTTTCATTCCGGTGCTGGTTGGCCTGCTTTTCAGTTATGCCTTGTCGCCAATCGTGAACTGGTTGCAGCTGCGCCGGATTCCGCGCGCATTGAGCGCCGCCGTATTGATCGTCGGCATTGTGGGCGGCATTGGCTCCGCCGGATACTCGCTGAGCGACGACGCGAGCAAGTTGATCGAGTCACTGCCGGCAGCTGCACAAAAACTGCGCCACGTCGTTCGCACCCTGCCCGGCAGGTCGGACAACGCGCTGGAAACCGTCCAGAAGGCCGCCACCCAGCTGGAGCAGGCCGCCGAAGAAACCAGCCGTGGGCCGGTCATCCGTGGCGTGCAACGCGTGCAGATCGAAAAGCCGAAATTCGACATCAAGGATTATCTGTGGGACGGCACGCTCGGATTGCTGGGGATCTTGTATCAGGTCGGGATGGTGGCGCTTATTTCTTTCTTCCTGATGGTTTCGGGCGACAGGTACCGGTTCAAACTGGTCAAGTTGGCGGGTCCCACGTTCAGCAAGAAAAAAATCACCTTACAAGCACTCAATCAGATCAACCAGCAGATACAACGCTACATGCTGGTACAACTGTTCACCAGCATTCTGGTCGGCGTGGCTACCTGGCTGAGTTTTCTGGCCATTGGCATGGAGAATGCAGCGGTATGGGGCATTGCCGCAGGCATTCTGGATCTCATTCCTTTCATCGGAAGTGTGGTCATCACGATGAGTTCTGCGCTGGTCGGCTTCCTTCAGTTCGGCACGCTGGAGATGGCGCTGCTGGTTGGCGGCATCTCACTCGTACTGCACATCATCGAAGCCTTTTTATTGACCCCCTGGCTAACCAGTCGTGCCAACAAGATGAACCCGGTAGCCATCTTCGTCGGCGTATTTGCCTGGGGCTGGCTGTGGGGCGTCTGGGGGCTTTTGCTTGGGGTGCCGATTCTGGTGGTGATCAAGGCCATTTGCGACCGGGTTGACGACCTTAACCCAGTGGGTGAATTTCTTGGTGCATGAAGTTTCGCGTTTACGTGCGGTAACGAACTGACCTCGGTTAAAGCATTCGCTATGGTTTGCAAATGGCTTACCGGCCATATCCACCAAGGCGTTCAAGTCAGCGAAGACGACGCTGCGGTTCCTGATCAAAACGAGTTTATAAAGGATGAAACGATGAATTACATCGAACGCGATACCTATGGCATGTACAAATTCCCAACCAATGGCGGCCCCGGTCCTCAGTTGATGGGTGCCGACACACTCAATGGAAATGACGTCTATAACCAGAAAGACGAAGATCTGGGCGACATCAAGGAAATCATGCTCAACATGAAGACGGGCAGAGTCAGTTATGCGGTGCTGTCATTTGGCGGCTTCCTTGGCCTGGGCGAGAAGCTCTTTGCCGTACCGTGGGAAGCATTGAAGCTCGACACCGTGAACAAACGCTTTGTGCTGAATGTTGACAAGGAGCGCCTTGAAAATGCTCCGGGGTTCGACAAGGATAACTGGCCGAATATGTCAGACGCCGCTTGGGCTGAAGGTATTCACACCTACTATGGAACAACGCCCATTATGGAAGATTCGCGCGTTTAAACGTCTGTCTTTGACTCATCCGCGCACATCTGACCGGCGCGGATGAGTTTCTTTCTTTTCGATTTACCTCCGATCACCCACGGCTGAAGGAGTCGATATGCCCACAGATTCATGGAGCGCGAAGCGCGAACGCCAGTACGGCCACATCAAGGAAAGTCTGCTCAAGCGCGGCGAGGAAATTCGCGTGGCTGAAGAGATTGCTGCTCGCACCGTCAATAAGGAACGGGCGCAACACGGCGAAGCAGAACAGGTTAGCGCCTCGTCGATCAATGATATTTCATCAAGCCGGCGCGGCGGTCTGCGCTCGCACTCGGGTGCGGGTGGGCGAACCCTGGCGCAGCTTCACAACGAAGCACGTCAGCGCGGTGTAAAGGGACGTTCCAGGATGAACAAGGCGCAACTCGAAGAAGCACTAAAGCGCTGAGCAAAAACAAGTTGAACGCGCAATCGAAACCTCGTAGGTCGGGTTAGCCCATAGGGCGTAACCCGACGATTGACCAGCGACGCATCGGGTTACGCCCTATGGGCTAACCCGACCTACAGGTTCGTCGTGTTCAAGTTATTTTGCTCGACGCGTAAAGCGCTAAAGCACTAAATGCTGATTGCTGACGGCGATCACAGCGCCAAAATTTCCGATGAAGCGTTTTAATTGTTTTTTTACCTCAATTCAAACGTGGGTGAAACCGACAACATCCGAAGCGTTTTCCTGTCGTTTACCCCGGTGCAAATGCAGCTCTTTTTCCTGCACCATTTTTGTACGTAGATACTGAACGGTATGTGCGCTGGCGCACGGAATCTTCCATTCGCGATGGGTAATGTGCGAGTCGTAGTGCAGTGAATCGCTTCACGAATGCGATGCGATTCGATTCCTTCAACCCACGCGAAAGGCAACTCTCATGAACAGCATCGTTTATCTCGTCGGCGCAGTCGTCATCATCCTCGCCGTCCTGTCATTTTTTGGTCTGCGTTAAATACCGCCCAAGGACGTCTCCAGCCGGCTGAATTTCAACAACGCATCACCACCGAGTACTGGTATGCATCATGAAACGATACGAAGAACCTTGGTCCATGGCGCTGGAGATGCCCCCGATTCCGGTGCAATTGCTGACGCCACGCTCAGCACCTGGCATCAGGTGGCTGTCCGGCTTGTACCGGTGATCGGAGCGCGCGGTGTCGACGCACTGTTCAACCGCTCACTGCACGTCACCAGCAAAACCTACCCGTGGCTTGCCGTTGATGGACAGGACGAAAATGTCGCCATGTTGCTGTCCGGCCTCCGGGCCCGTATTGAAACTCAACAGTTGATCGATGCTGTTGAGGCGTGCCATGCCTTGCTGGTGAACTTTACCGAGCTACTGGCAAGCTTGATTGGCGACTCATTGACCAAGCGTTTGCTGATTTCGGTCTGGGTGCCTGCGCCAACGGAATCTGAACAGGAAAACAAACCATGAACAGCAAAGTAGCCATACGCCGACTCGCCACCGGCGTTCCCGGACTCGATGCGATTCTGGGCGGCGGCCTGCCGGAATACTCCTTCAATCTTCTTGTCGGCCCTCCGGGTTCCGGAAAGACGACGCTGGCGCACCAGATCATGTTCGCCTTGGCCACCCCGGAGCGGCCGGCGCTGTTCTTTACCGTGTTCGGCGAGCCACCGTTGAAGATGCTGCGTTACCAGCAACAGTTCTCATTTTTCGACCTGAGCAAGATCAATGAATCGATTCGTTTCGTCAACTTGAGCAGCGAAATGACGACGGGTGATTTTGACCAGGTGCTGGTTCGCATTACGCAAGAAGTCGAAGCTTTTTCGCCGGGGCTGGTTTTTGTCGATTCGTTTCGCTCGATCATGCTGGAGGCACGCAATAATCCCGGCAACGCGATCAGCCTGCAACAGTTCATTCAGCAACTCGGGATACATCTCTCCGGATGGCAGGCCACCACGTTCCTGATCGGCGAGAACTCGCCTGAAAGGGAGGCTCATCCCGTGTTTACGGTGGCCGATGGTCTGCTGTCGCTGGAGCAAAGCGTACATCGCAATTCGATGGTGCGCCAGATGCAGGTTCTGAAAATGCGCGGTCAGGCGACTCTTCCGGGGATGCATACCTTCCGCATTACCAGTGCCGGAATCAACGTCTTCCCGGCAGCGCTCATTCTTGACGATAGCGGGACCGCATCGGAGGCCCCGGCACTGCCGCGCAGCACGGAGCGGCTGACCATGGGCGTGCCGGGGCTCGACGAAATGCTGGGCGGTGGCCTGCCTTCAGGCTATTCCATCTTGGTCGCCGGGCCGTCCGGATCAGGCAAGAGCATCCTGGCTACCGCCTTTCTGACCGAAGGCGTGCGCCTGGGCGAAGCGGGTGTCATGGTCGCCTTTGAACAGACGCCGAGCCAGTCGCGTACACGCACCATTGACGACATGGTGCGTGCCGGGTGTATTGGCCTGATCAATACCCGTTCGCTCGATTTGTCGATGGACGAAATCGTTCAAAATTTGATCAACGTCATTCATCAGATGAAAGCCACGCGGGTAGTGATCGACTCGCTGTCCGGATTCGAGTTGGCGATCGCACCGATCTTCCGCGAGGATTTTCGAGAATCGCTGTTTCGCTTGGTCGCCGTACTGTCCGGTATCGGCGTAACGGTGTTGATGACCACCGAACTCGAGGATCGTTACACGGATCTGCGTTTTTCCCCCTATGGTTCGGCCTTTCTCACGGACGCGATCATTGTTCAGCGCTACATCGAGATCGAGAGCCGGCTGAAACGCGTGATGGCCGTCGTCAAGTTACGCGGCAGTGCCCACAGCGACGAGCTTCGGCAGTTCGAGATCACCGATACCGGAATCGTCATCGGCGACCCGATACGCGAATACGAAGGAATCCTCGGCGGCCAACCGACGCAGACGTCGGTTGGCGACACGGTCGATTAAGGAAAAATCCAATGAACGACCTGCTCACCGAACGTGAAGCCGCTGTTCTTGCCGGAGAAATGGCGGCTGATCAGCGCCAGGATAACGCAGACCGGCGGCAGGAAACCGCCGATCTGCGCCAGGAAGCGGCTGATCTGCGTCAGGAAACGGCTGATCTGCGTCAGGAGGCCGCCGACCTGAGCGACCAGGCCGCCATCGCCAAAGCTGAATTCAGTGCAATAACCGAAGCGCAACTCCGGGAAGCCAACGAACGCCTCGTCATCGCGACGGTTCGGGCACATACGATGACCGAAGCCGCCGAGGGGGCTGCCGCGCGCATGTCCTTCATGGCTGAACACGATTTTCTAACCGGCTTGCCGAATCGTTCCCTGCTCTCGGCCCGGCTGGGGCAATCGATTGCTCTCGCGCAGCGGCATGGCAAGCACGTCGCCCTGCTGTACATGGATCTTGATCATTTCAAGCACATCAACGACTCGCTGGGGCACACGGTCGGGGATCAGTTGCTGCAATCGGTGGCCAAACGTCTGCAACGCTACATTCGGCTTTCGGATACCGTCTGCCGCCAGGGCGGCGACGAATTCGTCGTGCTGCTGGCCGAGGTCGATTCAGTCAGCGATGCCGAACTCGCCGCTGAAAAACTGATCGAGGCCATGGCCGAGCCTTATCTCATCGGTACGCATCGACTCCATGTCACGCTGAGCATCGGCATCAGCCTCTTTCCCGACGATGGCAAGGACGCTGAAACAGTGCTTTCCCACGCCGATATCGCGATGTATCACGCCAAGCGAAGCGGGCGCAACAAATACCAGAGGTTCACGCCGGACATGAATGTCCGCGCCGTGGCGCGACAATCGGTCCAACAAGCGCTGCATCAAGCGCTTGAGCAACGCGAATTCGTGTTGTATTACCAGCCCAAGGTCAATCTCGAAACCGGTGCCATTACCGGTGCTGAAGCCCTGATCCGCATGCGGCAAGCCGACCAGCCGCTGGTCAACCCGACGCAGTTTGTGAACATCGCCGAAGACTGCGGCCTGATTCTTCCGATCGGCAAATGGGTGTTGCGGGAAGCCTGCCGCCAGACGCAGGCGTGGTTACAGGATGGCTTCGACATGGGGCAGATCGCGGTTAACGTCTCGGTCGTCGAGTTTCACAGCAAGGATTTTCTCAGCGGAGTGCGCGCCATTCTAGACGACACCGGTCTGGACCCACGCCACCTCGAACTTGAGGTCACCGAAAGCGGACTCATGCACGACACCGAAACGACGGTAGCGGTTTTGCGCGGGCTGAAGGAGCTTGGCGTGCAGATTGCCATTGATGATTTTGGAACCGGCTATTCCAGCCTGAGCTATCTGCAGCGCTTCCCGATTGATACGCTCAAGATTGACCAGTCATTTGTACAGGATATTGACGGCGAATCGGGTGAGTCAGGCGAAGCTATCGTCAGCGCCGTTGTGGCCATGTGCATGAGCCTCAATTTGCGCGTTGTGGCCGAAGGCATCGAATCGCCGCAACAACTGGCCTTTCTGCAATCCCGGCAATGCACCGAAGGGCAGGGGTTTTACTTCAGCCGACCGGTTCCGGCCGAGGAGTTCACGACCTTGCTGCAAGCGGGCACACCGCTTCGGGAAGTTGCCAACACCGCCGAGTAAGCTATCGGCTATTGCCGCGTGCGCAGCAAGCTGCACACCCTACAAAATGCAGAAACCTCGTAGGTCGGGTTAGCGTAGCGTAACCCGACGATTGACCAGCGATGCGTCGGGTTACGCCCTTTGGGCTAACCCGACCTACAGGGTTCGTCGTGTTCACGTTATTTTTGCTCACCTCCTTATCCCTGTGGTCACACCAGAATGTCCATTCCGGGACAACCCGACATCACTCCTCGGAGAACAACATGAGTATTCTCGTTACCGGCGGCGCCGGTTTTATCGGCAGCAATTTCGTACTCGATTGG
>JBBQAT010000145.1:0-10619 GCA_038316625.1 Burkholderiales bacterium | reverse complement strand
AGTACGGAAAAGTGCTCGCGCTCGCCCTGTCGAGCCGTGCGGCGCTTGGCATCCGCGACTGAATAGCGAGGGAACCCGCGTCAAATGGCGATCCATGGCATGGCTATTGCTAGGAACAAGTGAACACGCCATTCTTCAGGCGGGTCATCTGTAGATCGCCAGCCCATGAGCCTCGCAGCCGTATCGCGCTGATCGGCCTTGTTGGTGGTTCAAGTTCGCCGCACAGCCGTTCGGTGCCGGCTGTAAAGGATACGCGTTGGCGAACGGTGATTCGTCGGCGGAGTACACATAAGCTTTCGCAAATGCAGTGCCTGAATTTATTTAATTGTATTTTATGCGGGCCTCTCTCGATAATCATTCTGACCTGAAAGAAGGTGATGCTGCGAATTCAGTATCTGGGGTTGCCCTTCGTGCCGATTTTTTGGGTAGCTCTGGCCTGGTCTTACATGGACCCGCGAGGATTTCCTGTCAATGGCATGCGCCTGATGTTCGTGGTCTCATTGACTGTATTCCTGGCCTTTCAAAGCTCTGATTTACATCACCTTTACTATGCCGACCTTGCCTATTCGCGGGAAAGTGATCTGGCGGTTGCTGTGATCAGCAAGGGCCCTGCGTATTGGTTTTATATCGTTTATCTGAATGCATGCCTGGCCACGGGTGTTGGATTGCTATTTCGGACATGGCGTCAGTCAGCTGCGATCTACCACCGGCAGGCATTCTTGCTGGTAGTTGGCTCCCTGCTGCCTTCGCTGTTTCATCTGATTTACCAGCTTGGTTTGTCTCCAAAAAATCTCGACATGACGCCATTTGGTCTGGCTGCGAGTGGTTTGATATTCTCGATTGCTGCGTTTCGTCACGGTCTTCTTGATATTCTTCCGATGGCGAGGGGTGTGGTTTTTGAGGGCATCTCGGAAGGGGTGATCGTGCTGGACAGATCCTCCCGGCTGGTCGATTTCAACCGGGCTGCGCGAGTTTTTTCCCGAAACTGAGTCATGGAATCATTGGCATGACGTGTGATGTGGTCGATGAAGAGGGCTGTTTTTCTCGGCTTCTGTCTCAACAAGCACGGTTTGATACCCTGACCGGCCTTGCCAATCGCCGGCATTTCATGATGCTGGCGGAACAGGAGCTTTCCCGGGCGACTCGCTACGAGGGGCAATTGTCGATACTGATGATGGATATCGACCACTTCAAGAAAGTCAATGACACCTACGGACACCATACGGGCGATCTGGTGCTCCAGCAACTCGGCACGCTGTGCCGGGAAACACTACACGAGAATGATGTTGTGGGCCGAATAGGCGGTGAAGAATTCGCCATTGTTCTGCCTGAGACCGCTCCAAAGCAAGCCAATGAAGCGGCCGAGAGACTCCGGAGAGTTATCGCCAAATCCACGGTGCCCCTCGAACACGGGATGCCGCTTAGCTTCACGGTTTCTATTGGAATCGTGACACTCTTTGGCCGCGACACCAATGTCGATACGTTGCTTGGTTATGCCGACGAAGCCCTATACGAGGCCAAACGCAATGGCCGCAATCGGATCTGCGTGTACGCGCAAGCGAGCGTTGAAGAGTTGGGCTCGGTATAGCAAGGATAAAACTGAATGCCCATATAACATCCTGGGATTTCAGCCATCCTCCCCCAGAAAATAACGGCGTTATCCCCTTGTTTCGCCGCACCTACCAGCCACCGTCGGCGTTCAATTTAGTGATTCCGGCGAAGCAATCCAAGCTTTGCGCTCAGGTCTTCCAAGGCCTGAACAGTCACGTCGTCGCTGTCAAACAGTTCGAGCAGTTCCTTGACGAAGTTACGGATTAACGTATCGAGAAAATTCTCCTGCTCATCGGACATTCCCAAACCGGCGAAGGCTCGGGCGATATCCTGTTCAAGGCGCATCAGCAGATCAGCGCTCAAGGTGCGATCACGCAGATGGGAATCGCGTACGGCCGAAACCAACATTCGCAGCTGGTCCACGGCGCCGCCAATCCCTGACTGGCTGCGACGATCAGCCTCCTCGGTTTCGAGCGAGCGCAGGCGCGACTCGGTGCACTCTGCGGCGATGGAAAGATGGTCTCGCAGGCGACCACAAAAATCCGGGTCGTCCAACGGCATGTTGCTGATCATCAGGGTGATGCGTTCAAAATTGTGTACGCTGCGATTGTGAAACTCGAAAATGCGACCCTGCTCCCGGAGGTGATCAAGTATTGAGGCTTCCAGCGGTATATTGCTCCCGCTCGCACTCAGTGTGAGACATCGCCCGGCGATACGGGTTTGGGCCACACCCTGCAGTTTGTAGCGACGCAGCAGTTCGAGCAATCCGCTCGCGATGTCCTGCTCACTTTCCCAAGCGATGAGTTGACGGATGTAATTCAACAGAATCGCATACTCATCGATGTTGGCCATTACCAGAGAAGAAAGCAGTTCGGCGTCTTCCGTTTGCTCCTTGAGGCGGCGTTGGTTGTTAACGATCTGTTCGGCGACCCTGACCTTGCGGCGCAGTTCCTCGGGCTGAAAAGGCTTTACGATAAAATCCTCGCCACCCGAATCGTAGCCCAGGAGCCGATCTTCGATCGATTCCTGGCTTGAAATGAAAATGACCGGGACGCTTTTCAGGTTCTCATCGTCCTTGATCATTCTGCAAAAGTCATAACCGTTCATTTCGGGCATGCGGATGTCGAGCAGAACCATGTCGGGTCGATGCCTGCTCATCTGCTGCCAGCAAGGTTCCGCGCTGGGAAAAGTCTCCACGGTGTAGTCTGCTTCAAGAATGCCGCGAACGACCTCAAGAATATATGGATCGTCGTCAACGACATGGACGGTAAACGATTTACGCACAACTTTCTCCCTGCGGTTCGGTGTCTGAATCTTGAAATTTTTCAGCAATGTTTTTAAAGTCATCAGCCAGTTCGAGGAAAAAGTCGGCAATCCTCGGATCGAAATGGCGACCCCGCTCAGCGCAAATGATCTTGATGGCTTCCTCGTGCGAAAACGCGGTTTTGTAAACCCGCTTGCTAATGAGCGCATCATAGACATCGGCGATGGCCATCAGCCGCGCCGGCAGAGGAATGCTCTCGCCGCTAAGCCCTTCCGGGTAACCCGTGCCGTCCCAGCGTTCGTGGTGGGAGAGCGTAATTTCGAGGGTAAAACGCAGGAATGAATACCCGTTTTGCACACGCCGCTCCTCCCCGTGAGCGATATTCTTCAAGCGTCTTTCCGCCGTGCGAATGGCATCCCAGCCGAGTACGGTATGCCGCTTCATGATGGAAAATTCTTCGTTGCTCAGTTTTCCCGGCTTCAAAAGGATGTGATCGGGTATCCCGACTTTGCCGATGTCGTGCAATGGCGCAGATTTCCAAATCAACTCCCATTGCGCCGCGCTGTAGACGTCGCGGTAATCCGGATGCGCCGAGAGATGCCCGACTAGCCGCTTGACGTAATCGCGGGTGCGGTGAATGTGGTTGCCGGTCTCGTTGTCGCGAGTTTCGGCAATGCAGCCCAGGGCAGCGATGGTCAGGTCATAGCTGCTTTGAAGATCTAAAGTGCGGGCTTGTAGTTCGTTCGTTCGGCTTTCGAGATCGGAGGTGCGCTTGGCGACCAGCGATTCAAGATGGGCGTTCTGATCCTGTAACAGTGCCTTCGACTCCTGCAGGCGCAAGTGCGTTCGCACACGCGCCTGCAGGATCGGCGGGGCAACAGGTTTGGTCACGTAGTCCACGGCGCCGAGGCCGAGCCCGTAGGTAATGTCGTCAACATTGTCATGGCTCGACAGAAAAATAACCGGAATCTCCGCCGTGAGCGCATCGCTCTTGAGTGTGGAGCACACCTCATAACCGTGCATGTCCGGCAGCTCAATATCAAGCAGGATGAGATCAGGACGGGGTTCGAGGCGAGCCAGTTCCAGACCCTTGTGCCCGCTATTGGCAATGCGCAATCGGTATTGCGAGCGCAAGCTCTTCCTGAGGACCTCCAGCACGGCTGGGTCATCATCAACGAGCAAGAGGGTTTTATCCATGCCACGTTCTCCGGCACACTAGATACTATTGATCCGGCCCGAATAACTCTGTAGTCCGTTCGTTATCGAGCCGGATCGATATGATAACAAATATCAACTACTGACGTTTTTATGCATGTTTCCATCGGGGTTCAGGACAAATCGTTGACCGATAGAATGTTGTACGCTGAGGTGAAATCGAAGCGCTGGACATGCGCCAGGGCGTGCCGCAAATGCGATGCCCAGTCGGTGTCTTGCAGTTCTTCCAGGCAGCGTGTGAGGGCCTCATCGCTGTCGGCATCCCCGTTTTTAAGCATGAGCAGAAGATGCTTCACCGATGGCGGCAGGGTTTCCGGCGTTCGACCCGCCGGGGGGTCGAACGCCGGACTTTCCTGTGGATCATTCTGACCGATCACTCGATGGATTTCGCTGCAGATTTCGTTGGCGGCGCTGGTCCATTGGTCGAGTAACTCGTCGACCGGCTCAGACCTTTGCAGTGCAGCATCGAGTGCCGTGATGAGCGGGTGCAGGCCTTTCATGCCCAGCATTCCGACCCGCCCCTTAAGCGTGTGCGTAGACTGGCTGGCCAACTCCGGCTGCCCGGCGGCAATCGCCCGGCGCACCCGTTCCGCATGCCCCGGCGCTTCCCGAGCGAAATCGGCCAGCCAAAAGCGATAGCGCGCCGCGTCATTAGACAACATCGAAAGTCCGTCCTGGGTGTCGATGCCGCGCAACGCGGGAAAATCGCGGGTCGTCAATTCGGTGTCGGCGAGCGGCGGAGTTGATACGCCCTGCTGCTTTTCCTCGGAAATCCAATGGGCCAGAACAGCATAGAGGTTCTCAGTGTCGAAGGGCTTGCTGATATGCCCGCTCATTCCTGATGCCATGTATTTTGCCTTTTCGTGCGTCATGGCATGCGCCGTCATGGCGATGATCGGCAGCGCGTCAAATCGACTGTCTGCCCGGATCTCTCGCGTCGCGGTGAGGCCATCCATGACCGGCATCTGGATGTCCATGAGAACGAGGTCAAACGCCCTCGGGCCGACCAGGGACAGCCGATCGAGTGCTTCCTGTCCATTGCTTGCCACGTGAGGCGTTATACCTACGGCTGTCAGCAAGTTGTGGATAATTTCTCGATTGAACGGATGATCCTCGACGACCAGCACATGTGCATCGTAGTAGCGTACGCCGTCCCCTTTCCGGTAATCGCGGTGCTCGGACAGCAAGTCGCGTGCATCGCCCAAGCCAAGCCAGACTCGGGCCTGAAAAGTGCTGCCTTGCCCGACAACACTGGTCGCCCGCACGCTGCCGTCCATCATTTCAGAAAATTGCTTGCAGATGGAAAGGCCGAGACCGGTTCCGCCGAAGCGGCGGGTCACCGAGGTGTCCGCCTGGGAGAAGGGCATAAACAGTTTCGCGATGTTTTCCTCGGAAATTCCAACCCCTGTGTCTTCGACCTCCATGTTCAAACAAACACGGCCTTCTTCGCGTGCATGCACAGCGATGCGCACCTCGACCCGGCCTGCTGAAGTGAATTTGATGGCGTTGCTGCACAGGTTGGTCAAAATTTGTTCCAACCGCAAAGGATCACCGATCAGCACATCGGGAACGTCATCGTCAACATGCTGAAGCAATCGCACACCCTGTTCCTTGGCTTTGTGGTTCATCGTCGATGCGTTGCGCTCGAGCAGCTGATGCAGGCTGAAGGTGATCGATTCCAGTTCCAGACGACCAGCGGCAATTTTCGACAAATCGAGGAGGTCGTTGATGATTCCAGACAGGTTTTTGCCGGAATTGACGACGGCTTCCAGCCTTCTGCGCTGCTCGGAGTCGGTGCTGGTGGCCAGAGCCAGTTTGGATAGTCCAATCACGACATTCAGCGGGGTACGCAATTCGTGGCTGATATTGGCCAGAAATTCATCTTTGACCCGGTCGGCAACCCGTGCTTCGTCCAGCGCGGTAGACAGTTCAGTGGTACGCACTTGCAACTTATCGTGCGCCTGGCGCTGTTTCATTTCACTCAGACCGTGCTCCAGTTCGCTCGCCGCACGCAGAGCGACGATTTTAAGCACCGTTTGGGCCAGGTCAGGGTTGGCCAGAGCCCGCCGTCCGATCACCGCGATCAGCCCGATCGGTTTGCCCTCATTTCCCCATAGCGGAACCCCCACGTAACTCTCGGCACCCATCGCCTGGAGCGCCGTATCGCGTGGGAACTGGTGGCGCACCCCTTGCACGGTGCAACAGACGCCATTCTCCGCCACCTCGCCGCAGGGGGTGTCTTTCAGCGCATAGCTTACGTTGTCTTCAAACTGATGATCACTATAGATCGCCATGGTCTGAGCCATCAGTCCGTCATCGACCAGGCGGTCAATGCAGACATAATCCATGTCCAGCTTCTGCGCCAGGAAACGGGCCAGCACGGCAAAAAAATCTTCGCCGGGAAAGCGCTTTTCGCACTCCAACAAAAACAGCTGGGTTTCCTCAATGAGCTTGCGCTCGGTGATGCTCACCTTGACTGCGATGTAGTGTGTAACGACGTTCTGATCATTTTTCATCGGCGAGATGGTCGCGTCTTCCCAGAACAGTTCGCCGTTTTTTTTCTTGTTGCGGAACGTGCCATGCCACAACTCGTCAGCCTTTAGCGTTTGCCAGAGATTCACATAGGTTTCGGGCGGGGTTTCGTCGCTGCGCAAAATGCGCGGGTTCTGGCCAATCGCTTCTTCCAGGGTGTATCCCGTCATCTGGCTAAACCACGGGTTGACATACTCAATGGTGCCTTCAAGATTGGTAATGACCACCGAGACCGGGCTTTGCTCAATGGCTTGACGCAATTTGTGCGATTCCATTTCAGCCTGGTGTCGCTCATTGACATCGATGATCGTCCACACACTGCCCTCGCGCGGATGCTCCGGATCCATGGCACGCCCACTCAACAAGACCCAGAACAGGGCGCCGTCCTTTCTTGTCAGCTGCACTTCCCGGCTAAAGCTCGTTGCCTTGGCCATCTGGGCGCTGGCGTGCTCGCCAAGTTCCAGGAAGCTGTCGTAGCCCATGTAAAGCCGCTCGGTGGTTTCGCCGATCAGCTCGCCGGGATCGCAACCAAATAGTTCTTCCAAACGGCGGTTGCAGGAAATGACCCGGCGTTGCGCGACATAAGCAATACCGACCGTCGCATTCTTCAGCAGTGTTTGCTGCTCTATCAGCAGTTGCTGCTTTTCGTTTTCATTCCGCTTGGATTCGGTGAGATCCTGTACTGTAGCGGCGAAAAACCGGACCGTTCTGTCCTCGTTGCGTACGGCTTTGATGTTCACGATGACCGGCAGGATGCCGCCATCTTTTTTGAGGTAGCTCTTTTCCAGCGTACAAGCTTCGGATTCCCCGTGCTCCATACGCTTCATTTCGGCCAGAATGGCGGGAATGTCTTCGGGCGGCGTGATTTCCATCCAGGAATTTTGGAGCAGATCCTCGCGCGAATGGCCGAGTAGGGTACACAGGCAATCATTCACGAACAGCCGGCGGTACGTCTCTGGACCGGAGATTGACATGCCGAGGAAAGGCATGTCGTAGAAAGTCCGGATGAGTTGGTTGGCTTGCGCATCCAGCGCCAATTGCTGAGCGCGCTGCGTTTGTCGCCACAACATGATCGCCGCGACAGCAATAGTAGCGATGGCGAGAAAAGCAAACAGGCTGACCCAGAGCGCCAGTTCGCGCACCGGTTCACCGACTTCATCAAGGTCCTGCTTGGCGACAATGAACCAGTCCGTCCCCTTGATCGGCTGATAGGCAGCCAGTACCGCAACTCCACGGTAGTCTTTGCCTTCTGCCGTACCTTGCGTAGCGGTGTGGATGGCCGTGGCTGCGATCAGGTTCGGTGTATCCAACGGGAAACGCAGGTTTGCTGGCATCTCCGGACGATGACGCAGCTTGCTGAGATAAACGACGGATTCTCCATCGCGACGCAGCAGCAAAGCTTCGGCGCTGTCACTGGGGATTGGCCATGTCTCAATGTCCCGCGAAAGCAAGCGTCTGGTGCCGATATGCAGCACCAGGGTCGCTACCCGTTTCTCCCGGCCATCCACGGTTTGCTGGAGCGGTACAAACCAGTCCACGATGGGAATTCCGTCCTCGAGGCGCGGACCGATTCGTTTGATCTCGTTGTCCGCAGACAAATACAAATCGGGATTGAATGTTAAGGGCTGAGAATGCTCCCGGCCAACCCCGAGAACAAGCCGGCCCTGCGTATCAAGCAGATGGAGTGCATCATAACCATAGGCCGTCATCACGGCTTTGAGTCGTTCGCGGACAGGTTGGCGCTCATTTTCGTTACCGCGTATCAGGTTCGCGACGCGTTCAACATATCCCGGAGAACCTGAAATCGCCAGGCCATCGCCCTCGCGTTCTGACAGCCAGTCCTCAACACTATTTGCCTTGAGTTCGGCAATGGAATGCAGCGTGCGGTAGGCGTCTTTTTCAACCTGCTCTGCGGACTTCTTGACGACAAAATAAACGAGTCCGGGAAACAGCACGAGCAGGAACAAGCCAGCCAGTACAGTTCGCGCGCTTATTCCAAACCGAGCGCCATAACCTTCCTTAGGCTCGAGAAGTTGCACTTCTGGGACGGGAATTGGATTTGAAGTCTTCATGGCTTTTTACGCTTGCTCATCTGAGTCTTCGTCACAAGTCAAAGAGTTACCGGATAAGCAACATAGGCGCCATACCAATCGGTGATACTTTTTTTGTGGACAGCTTCGACATTCCTCCCCCCAAGAACAACGGACCCACCAAAGGATAGGAATTACAATGCCACTTTTCAAAGTATCCCGTCCGTTCCCGTCCGTGTCAATCGTGAATTTCGTGCCCAAGAACCCTGTTCGACCCTGAAAACCTCGCCTCTGAATGTCCGTTGTCTGTGACTGTGGCCACTTGGGCGGCGGAAGTTTGCCGCTCTGGTGGCCACAGTCACGAGTCGGCCCTGGCGAGCGAGTCTGTTCGTCTTGTGTCCTACAACGCGATGCGCTGATCGAACTCGTAGTCGGGTGCGGGTTGCGCTTGCGGATCGATGGCATCCGATCCGCTGTCCTGCATCTCCCACGGGGGCGGACCGCGCGCTGGCATCAGACGCGGCGGTGACGTCGGCTCGCCCAGGTGACCCAGAATCTCCCGGATCACCGTCCCCTCGGTGATGAAGGCGATGATCCGCATTTCACCACCGCACTCACAGCAGGGGCAACACCTCGTAGATGCGCGCCAGCAGAAGCGCCCAGACGTAGCGCGCTGCCTGGCGATGTGCCGGCTCAGTCGGCTCAGTCGGCTCATCAGACGGGGTCGCTCCCGGCGGGATCGACTCGACCGGCGTCGGTGCGATGACAATCTCGGCGGGCTGCGCCAGCGCGGTAACCGCGTCGCGCAGCGGCGTACCCCAAGGGTATTTCCTTCGGGGCAAGTTCGGCGCCAACACCCCGACGTAGCGGTGACGATGTCTGCGTGGCGGTGGAATCAGCGCCGCCAGACGATCGAGCCATTGCATCGGTGTCAGCATCAGGCTGACGCTACCACCTGGCCCCGGCTTCACGCTCTCATAGACCAGGTGCTCGGGATCGATTTCACGTAAGCGTTCCAGTGCAAAGGCGGGACGGGCGCAGTAGCGCAACAGACGCTCCAGACCGTCGCGCTCGTGCGCCTCGATGCGCACCTCGGCATCGACCGAGAAGCCGCCGCCGTGTTCCCACTCGGCCATCACCTGCGCATCGTCGGCCGACAGCAGGCCACGCCGCAGGACCGAGCGCAGCAGTCGCCGGCGCACAGCGGCCTGAACCTTGCCGATTGCCGACGGATCCAGGCCGACAGCCGGGTGAAAGGTGATGCCACCCTCCGCATCGCCCTCGAAAACGCAAAGCAATAGATTCGTTGCGGATAGCAAAGTTGATCGAGCGCTGGAAACATGCGCTGCGCGGGCCGGTTGAGCCGGTAAAGCATACCGGCGGCTGGCAATCAAGGTTTCGGCACTTCACTTCCTGATTATGACTTCGGGTTCGCGTTTTAGTCCATGATGGCCAGTGCTTGGTCACCGACGCACGCGGCGAGGGGGCGCATGGCGTTCTGGCCATCCAGCGGCCTTGCCCGTGTCACGCCTGTCTTTTAACCATGGAACCCCGTCCTTTGTCCCCTTGTCGACGTTTGAGTGCCTCTCTGAAGCGGTCATGTGTCAGCGTGCGCAGGACTTCTACACTGAGATAAAGCGGCGCAAAACCATTCGTGAATTTTCTAGCGAAGCCGTACCGCTTGCCGTGATTCAAAGCTGCTTGCTAGCCGCTGGCACAGCCCCTTCGGGCGCCAACCACCAGCCATGGCACTTTGTTGTCGTCAGCAACCCGGCCCTCAAACAGCGCATCCGCGTGGAGGCTGAACTGGAAGAACGTGAGTTTTACGAGCGGCGCGCGCCACAAGAGTGGAAGGACGCGCTAGTAGTCAGTCATGTTGAAACAGCTAGACACAAAGCTTCGTCATTCCGGGCTCGACCCGGAATCTGACCGAAGGAAATGCAGAGCCAGTAGTGCACCGCTGGCTCTGCATTCCCGTCGGTCAGATTCCGGCTTTCGCCGGAATGACGGTTTATTCACGCGTTTCA
>JBBQAT010000144.1:0-10653 GCA_038316625.1 Burkholderiales bacterium | reverse complement strand
AGGGCGACATGGTGCATCCCTATCTGCGGCGACGTCAGGGGCTTGAACCGGTGATCTATCCTTCGGCAGCCGTGGAGTCTGTGCTGAAGCGCACGCTTGGCGTTCCGATCTTCCAGGAACAGGTGATGCAACTGGCCATCGTCGCGGCTGGCTTCACACCCGGCGAAGCCGATCAACTGCGGCGCTCAATGGCGGCATGGAAACGCAAGGGTGGCGTCGGTCATTTGCGCGAACGCCTGGTCGTCGGGATGACGACGCGCGGGTATTCACAGGAGTTTGCCGAAGTGATTTTTCGCCAGATAGAAGGCTTTGGCGAATACGGTTTCCCGGAATCTCATGCAGCGAGTTTTGCCCTGCTGGCGTATGTCTCGGCGTGGCTCAAGCGCCATGAGCCAGCTGCCTTTCTGACTGGTTTGCTCAATGCTCAGCCGATGGGGTTTTACTCGGCCTCGCAACTGGTTCAGGATGCGCGACGCCATCGGATCGAGGTGAAGGCTCCGGATGTTCAGCTTAGCGCCTGGGATACAACACTGGAAGGTGTCGATCACTCGGTCGTTCGCCTTGGTCTGCGCCAGATCAAAGGACTGAGCCAGGCGGTCGGGGAACGCATCGCAGCGGCACGGCCATTCAGCGATGTCGCCGATCTTGCTCAACGAGCCAGCGTGGACCGCGAGGGCCTGGACAGACTGGCGGCCGCCGCTGCGCTGGGCACGCTCTCCGGGCATCGCCGCCAGGCCGCTTGGGCGGTGATGGCCGTACCGGTTCAGCGCGATCTGTTGCTGGAAGCGCCGGTCACCGAAACGTCCATGACCCTGGCGGCACCCGGTGAGGGAGAGGAACTCGTTACCGATTACGCTACCTTGAGCCTGTCGCTCGGCCGCCATCCTCTGAGTCTGTTACGCCGCTTGCTTGAACAGCGGCGCTACATCACTGCATTGGCTCTGCGCAGTCTCACCCACAATTGCCCAGCGCGTTGCGCTGGCATTGTGACGGGTCGGCAGCGCCCGGGAACGGCCAGCGGCGTCATCTTTCTGACACTGGAGGATGAGACGGGGTTAGCCAACGTCATTGTCCATCCGAAGCTGGCCGAAAGCCAGCGGCGCGAACTGTTGAGCTCGCGATTGCTTGGCGTGCTGGGCGTTTTGCAGCGCGAAGGAGAAGTCGTACATTTGATCGCCAAGCGATTGGTGGATCACACCGACCTTTTGGGACGATTGTCCACCAGCAGCCGGGATTTCCATTGACGCGATTGAGTTCGGTATAAAGCAGCGGGATACCCCGGACAAAAAACAGGCACGTTTTGATCCTGAACCGCTTGCAGTCGAAAGCCATCCTTGCTGATCTCAATCGAAGACCCGCTCAATCATAAGCGCATGCCGGGAATCCGCATGAATAAACGGCCTTCGGCATGTACGGCTGAAGAACCGCGTATTTATTCGATCCCAGAGCAGGTGTCGCGTAGACCGCCAAACGACGGGGTTCGCAGAGTGGATAAACGACCTGTCAATTAACGAGTGTCCGTATTTCGTGGTTGATTTGCCGTTGTGCAGCGCTCCAACTGATGAAGCACGCTTGCCGCTGACGAGTTGACTGGCTGGGTACGGCCAGTAGCGGAAGTTCAGTCCGTTTCGAAATTGGCCACTCAAACGGCTGCTTTGCCCTTGAAACCTGCCGACGGGCCTACGGGAGCAGGTGGGCCATTTGGATGCCGGACCGTCTTGGTCAGCAATGAATCGACTAGCCGCACTGAGGGTGTTTGCAATGCCACGCACACCGAAATGATTGCGAAAGCTTTTGGTTATGTAACGGCAATCGCTTACACCGGCATCATTTTGTGTGTTTGTTGATTTTCTTTCTGGAGAGGCTGGTGTGTTGCGGGGCCGTAGTCCGAGGAGTTCCTCGCGGAACTCGGTTTTCCGTTAGCGAGCACGCGCCGACGGCGGAAATTTCGGTCGGGATGGCAAGTGTCTAGGCGCTGCATGGCCTGTGTGATTTTTGTGTACAGTGGCCAGATTTCACGCCGCATGATCCTTACGCACGCGACACGTAGCTTCACGGAAGGTCACGTCCAGTACCCGATGCATCGATTCGACGCCCGGGTGCGCCCGAACCGCCCGGGCGAACTCGCCGACGTTGTTCCCAGGCGCTGGCGATGAAGTAACGTCGCTCCATGCTGACGGGTCGTCCGTCTTTATTCCTCACAGTTACGTCATTCAGAAACAACACAAACTACCGGGTGCCTAATGGACGATTGAGAACGCTCAGACAATGCTCAATTTGCGTTCCCTGCGCTCCAATCACCTCTGGCTTCAATAGTGAGAACAACTTGCCGCCACGTGGACCCGTCCACACTTTTGATTGCATCCATGCGCAACGCAGTACTTGACAACTTATTTTAAAAATTGATAATACGCATCACTGATACGTATAACTAACCGGAGATCCAAACTTGTCGGCAACCAAGCGCCTGACCCAGCACGACATTGCCAGACTGGCCGACGTTAGTCAGGCCACGGTGTCACTTGTGCTCAACGGATCCGAAACGGCAGCGCGAATCCCGCTGGAAACGCGGGCGCGGGTGCAGCAGGTGATTCGTGAAACCGGCTACGTTGCGGATCCGATTGCACGTCGCATGGCCAAAGGCCGCAATCGCATCTTGGGCGTTTTCACTTATGAGCCGGCTTTTCCCGTTGCCCACGCCGATTTTTTCACGCCATTTTTATTTGGCATTGAAGAAGAGGCGCAAGCACTCAACTACGACCTGTTGCTGCTCACTGGAAATGGCGTTGCTGGGCAACGCAAGTTGTTTGCCGATGGTAACCGTCTTCGCATTGCCGACGGATGCATCGTCCTTGGCAAGGCATTTGATCGCGCCGAACTTGAACAGCTCGTGAAGGGCGACTTTCCGTTTGTTGCAATCGGACGTCGCGACGATGCCGGCGGCCCGGTGCCCTTTGTCGGCGGTGACTATGTCCGCGCCACTGCAAGCATGGTGGAACAGGCCCGGGCTCTGGGGCATAGACGCTTAGCCTACATTGGTGCGTCGGCGCCTGCGGAATCCGTCGTAGATAGGTGGCACGGATTCAACGAAGCACTTGGTAGCGACCTGGAACTCGTCTTGCATGTACCGACACCTCAGGCTGTTCCGGGCTCACTGCTTGATCTTGTACTCGGGCACGCGGCCACGGTCGTGTTCTTTGTAGAGCTTGCGGACGCGGTCCGGTTCGAAGCACAAGCGCGCGACCGGGGCCTGCAATTTCCGGATGATATGTCGGTAGTTGTTCTGGGTTCCCACCTGCCTGCCGGTCATAGCCGTACACGCTTTGCGTCATTTGATATCCCCCGTGCCGAGATGGGACGTCAGGCCACTGCAATGTTGGTGCGTCGTGTAGAAAATGGTGAGGACGTGCAACAGATCCTGCTTCCATGCGAACCGATACACGGCGAAACCCTCGGGCCGTGCGCGGCGCGTGCACCGGGCTCACGAAAACAGCGAAAGGTAATATGAAAGAGTTGAAGACAGATATTCTGGTCGTGGGCGCAGGCTTGGGCGGCATCGCAGCGGCGTTGGGTGCACTGCGTGCTGGTCGCAAGGTCATTCTGAGTGAGGAGTTTGACTGGATTGGTGGTCAGCTGACGAGCCAGGCGGTACCACCAGACGAACACAGCTGGGTGGAGCAGTTTGGTGTCACGCGTTCATACCGTTCAGTTCGAAATGGCATTCGGCAGTACTACCGTGACCATTATCCTCTGACGGAAGCCAGTCGTGCCTGGCCGGACCTCAATCCGGGTGCTGGCTGGGTCAGCCGCATCTGCGCCGAGCCCCGGGTGGGTCTGGCCGTACTGGAAGCGATGCTGCTGCCATGGCGTGCCGGTGGCCAGTTGACCGTGCTGCAACCCTACCGCCCGGCTTCGGCGGAAACGCATGGCGACACGGTTCGCGCCGTCACGTTGCGGCATCGCGACAGCTTCGACGAGATCACCGTGGCTGCAGACTACGTGATTGATGCGACGGAAATCGGCGACTTGCTGCCGCTGACTGGTACTGAATACACCACCGGGTTCGAGAGCCGCATTGATACCGGTGAGCCCAGTGCACCGGCTCAAGCCCAGCCCGACAATGTTCAGGCCCTGTCGATCTGCTTCGCCATCGACTGCGTGGACGGCGATCAGACGATCGACAAACCAGACAACTACGATTTCTGGCGTTCCTACCAGCCACCTTTCTGGGGAGGACCGTTTCTTGGGTTCAAGGCCCCTCACCCGCGGACGCTGGAGATTGTTGAACGCTCTTTCACGCCGAACCCCGACGACGATCCTCTGCTGGTCGATGCTGATCAGCGCAAGGGTGGGGGTGACATGAACCTCTGGACTTTCAGGCGTATTGCAGCGCGGCGAAACTTTACGTCGGGGTCTTATCGCTCAGACATCTGCCTGGTCAACTGGCCGATGATTGATTATTTGGACGGCTCAATCATCGACGTCTCTGAGGCTAAGCGCGCGCAACATCTGAAAGCTGCTGCCGAATTATCCCTATCGGTCTTTTACTGGCTGCAGACCGAGGCACCACGCGAGGACGGTGGTCACGGGTTTCATGGTCTGCGGTTGCGGGGCGACATCACAGGCACATCGCACGGCCTGGCCATGGCGCCCTATATTCGAGAAAGCAGGCGCATCCTGCCGGTCACGCGGGTGGTGGAGCAGGATCTGTCATTGCCCGTGCGTGGGGAGCGCGGCGCATTGAATTATCGCGACAGCGTTGGCGTGGGCATGTACCGCATCGACCTGCACCCGTCGACTGGTGGCGACCACTACATTGACGTGCCCTCATGTCCCTTTGAAATCCCGCTCGGCGCGCTGCTGCCCCGGCGCATGCGCAACCTGCTTGCAGGGGGGAAGAACATCGGCACCACTCACATTACCAACGGTTGTTACCGCCTGCACCCGGTGGAGTGGAACGTAGGCGAGGCAGCCGGCATGCTTGCGGCGCATTGCCTAAACACCGCAACCACACCGCATCAGGTTCAACAGGACGAAGCGCGCCTGCTCGCTTTTCAGACCCTATTGGCGCGTGAAGGCGTGGAAATCCGCTGGCCCGATATCCGTCCCTATTGACTGACCAAATCGATTTACTGACCAACCGCAATGATGACAAAAGGAGCCACCATGAACCGACTTTCACTCAACCGAGCCCGCACCCTGATCGGGGCCCTCGGTCTTGCTTTGAGTTTCGCCATGAACGCGTCCGCGCAAACGCCAATCAAGTTGCGCATGACCATATGGAGCGCTAACGAAGCGCACCTAAAGCTGTTTGACGGCATTGCAGACAGCTATCGACAGGCGCACCCCGACGTCACTGTTACTTTTGACTCACTGCCATTTCCGACCTACACGACGGCGCTCACGACCCAGATTGCCGGTGGAAATGCGCCCGACATGGCCTGGATATTCGAGACCACGGCGCAAGATTTCGTTAATTCTGGTGCCCTGTACCCGCTCACAAAGACTCTCACAGCCTCGGCTAGTTACAACCTCGGCGAGGTCAGCGCAAGCGCTACCGAACGCTGGACCAAAGACGGAACGCTTTTCGCCTATCCGTTTTCCACGTCGCCCTTTGCAGTGTTTGTCAACAACGACCTGATCAAAAAAGCTGGCGCGAAGACACCCGCGGAATTAATAGCCGCCGGACAATGGACTTGGGCCAATGCCATTGCGACTTCTGAAGCAGTCGCCAAAACCGGCAAAGCCGGCCTGACAGTGCGTGACTTCAAATACCAGGACTGGCAGTACCTTGCGGCCATTTGGAACGGCTGGGGTGCTTCGCCATGGAGCGCAGATGGTAAGCGCTGTACGTTGGTGGACAAGCCGATGACAGACGCGTTGGCCTTCGTCCATGACGCCATCTTTATCAAGAAAGCCATACCCGGACCAGGTCAGGAAGCCGACTTCTTCGCTGGGGACGCCGCAATGACCATTACGCAAATCAGCCGCGCTTCATTGTTGCCGAAGGATAAGCCGTTTGCGTGGGACCTAGTCCCTCTGCCCAAGGGGCCGGCCGGCGACTACGCACTGATCGGACAAGCCGGGATCGGAGTGCTCGGTGCCAGCAAGAATGCTGCAGAAGCAGCGTCCTTTGTAGCATTCATGACCAACCCGGAAAACTCGGCCAAACTTGCTCAATTCTTCCCCTCTGCGCGCAAGTCGCTGCTGAACACTGATGTGTTGAAGAAGACCAACACGTTGTTGAGCGCCACGCAACTGGATAATGTGGTCATCTCTGGTATATCGACCGGAAAGGTCATGCCAGGCCATAGCGGCTTTGCCCGTATCCAGCAAACCGTGCGCGCCGGCTTCGATGGCATCTGGACACCTCAAGCCAACATACCCGCCGCGATGCAAGCTATCTGCTCGCAAATTGCGCCCATGCTGCAGAACTGACAATGCGCTACTGGTCGATAGAACGGCGCGACGCGCTGGCGGGTTGGCTGTTTGCCGCGCCACAACTGATCGGCATCCTCACTTTTGTGCTGCTGCCATTGGCGATGGTGTTCTGGTTTTCACTGCACGAATGGAACGTGCTGGCAAATACCTTCAACTTTGTTGGTGCGAGCAACTACCAGCAGTTGATGCGCGACCCTAACCTGCCGACCGTACTCGGTGCCTCGGCCCTGTTCTCAAGCGGGCTAGTGGTCTTCAATCTGAGCCTGGCCATGCTGTTGGCCGTGTTGCTGAACCAGAAACTTGCGGGCATGACGCTGTTCCGCACATTGTTCTTTTCACCGGTGGTGGTATCGCTTGTGGCGTGGACTATCGTCTGGGGGTTCTTGCTTCAAAACAATGGCGGTATCAATGGCGCATTGCTCGCTGTTGGCATCGAGGGGCCGAACTGGCTGCGCACGCCAGGCACGGCCATGTTGTCAGTCATCGTAGTTCAGGTGTTTAAGAATGTTGGGCTCAATATGGTTCTATTCCTCGCAGCCCTGCAGGGTGTACCGGGCGAGTTGTATGAGGCGGCGCGCATTGACGGCGTACCGCGCTTCAAGCAGTTTCGCCGGATCACTTTGCCGCTGATCAGCCCGACCATCATGCTGACCTCCATCATCACCGTGGTTGGGTCGCTGCAGGTATTTGCGCAAATTGCAGTGCTGACCCACGGCGGCCCTGGTGTCTCGACTACGGTGCTGGTCTATTACCTTTACCAGCAGACGTTCCAGTTCAATTTGTTTGGCTACGGCTCCACATTGGCGATCCTGATGTTCGCCATCGTGTCTGTACTGACGTTTGCCCAGTGGTCGTTGCGCCACAGAATGGTGTTCCATGAAAAATGACTTGTCAGGTCGCGCTCGGTTGATGATTTACGGCGGTATGTGTGTGCTACTGGTTCCCTTCGTATTTCCTACGTGGTGGATGGTGACATCGTCAATTAAACCAGCAAGCGACATATTCGCCTTCCCGCCACAGCTGCTGCCGGCCCATTTCGACTGGACTACATACAGTCAGGTTTTCCGTCTGCAACCATTCGCACAGCAGTACTGGAACTCGGCCTACATTGCCTTCGTCGTGACGGTTGGCACAATGGTGGTGTCGTCCATGGCGGGCTATGCCTTCGCGCGCATCCGCTTCCCGGGGGCAGACGCCTTGTTCATGGTGGTGCTGCTTGGCTTGCTGATTCCTGCCGAGGTCACTATCGTGCCCCTCTTCCAGATATTCCGTCGACTGAACCTGGTCAACACACACTGGCCGCTGATCTTGGTGCCTGTGTTTGGTGCGCCCAGCGTCTTCGCGACCTTCGTGATGCGGCAGTTCTTTGTTGCGTTGCCCGTGGAACTGGAAGAGGCCGCACGCGTCGATGGCCTGGGGCGCTTCAAAATATTCCGCAAGATCGCCTTGCCACTGGCAAGCCCCGCTTTGGCGTCAGTGGCAATCTTCACCTTTTTGCACAGCTGGAACCTCTACCTCGAACCCATCGTCTTCCTATCCAGCGCCGATAAGTTCACTTTGCCGCAGGCGTTGACCCACTTCGCTGACGCCTACGGCGGGCCGTTGTGGAACGTCCAACTCGCGGCTGCAACGCTGACCGCTTTGCCCGTACTCATTGTGTTCGTTATTGCGCAGAAGCAGTTTGTTGAGGGACTGGCGCACACCGGTTTGAAGGGTTAGCACATCGAGCCTAGAGCTTGACGGCAATCAGTTTGTATGGGCATCCGCCCGAACCATCGGAGTGATTTATGGCTGAAGTACTTCTATCAAATGTCCACAAAAGTTTTGACCGCCAGGATGTGATCCATGGTGTGGACCTGAGCATCCGGGACGGTGACTTCGTCGCATTGGTCGGCCCTTCAGGCTGTGGCAAATCGACCTTGCTGCGAATGATCGCAGGTCTGGAGAGTGTCACCCGTGGTGACGTCTCCATTGACGGTCGAATTGTCACGGATTTGGATCCCAAGGACCGCGACATTGCGATGGTGTTCCAGAATTACGCGCTTTACCCGCACATGACGGTAGCCGTCAACATGGGCTTTTCGCTTGAACACCGCGGTGCATCAACGGACGAGGTCAATGAACGTGTGCGCTGGGCTGCCGGTATTCTGGGCCTCAGTGAACTGTTAGAACGTTACCCACGGCAGTTGTCAGGCGGACAACGACAACGGGTCGCAATGGGCCGCGCCATCGTGCGTGATCCGAAGGTGTTCCTGTTCGATGAGCCCTTGTCAAACTTGGATGCCAAGCTGCGCATCGTCATGCGCGGCGAAATCAAGGCTTTGCATCAGCGACTCAAGACCACGACCCTCTACGTGACCCACGATCAGGTAGAGGCCATGACCATGGCAGACGTGATTGTTGTGATGAATGCCGGTCGCGTGGAACAGGCGGGCGCTCCGCTGCATCTTTACGACAAGCCTGCGAACCAGTTTGTGGCGGGATTCATTGGATCGCCCGCCATGAATTTTCTCGCCGGGACGGTGACAGTCGATGGGTTTTCCATCGAAGGTGGGGTTTTGCCTCTTCCATCAAGTGAACGTGCATGGCGCATCGGACCGGCTGTCTACGGCATACGCCCTGAACACTTGACGATATCCTCCGAAGGGGGAGTGCCTGCCGAGGTTATGTTGGTAGAGCCGCTCGGTTCGGAAACGCAACTGACAGTGCAAATTAGTGGTACGCGTGTCCTGGCCCTGTTTCGCGACCGACTTGTCATGACACCCGGGGACACGATCTTTCTGCGACCAATGACTGAGGCGGCGCACCTGTTTGACGCCATCAACGGCACGCGCATCAGCGCATGAGCATTTGCCTCGCAACTTCATGTTGGAGGCCTGTGTGGCAGGGTGACACCTGAGATCGGGCAGAGTCGAGTGAAATTGCCGGTCCGACTCTGTCTTTCACCCGTCGCTAGGCTCGACCATGTTCAGGAAACAGCCATGCCCATCAGCATTCGAACCGAATCCATTGAACGTACCGAGGGACCATGGAGCTGGTATGAAACCGTGTCAGAAATGACGGGTCGCAATGTCAAACGCACTCGTGTCCAGCGGGGTTATCTATAGTGGTCCCGGTTTTCAAGACAGTGGTTTAAGCTGCACGCTGTCATAAGGGGCAAGGCGTAATGAGAGAAGCGAAGACGAGGAAGTATCACAGCCCGGAGTTCAAGGCCAAGGTAGGTTTGGAAGCCGTACGCGGAGTGAAGACAATCAACGAGATCGGCCAGGAGTACGGGGTTCATCCAGTCCAGGTGGGGCTGTGGAAGAAGGCCATCCAGGAACAAGCCAGCACCTTGTTTGAAGTCAAGCGTGGTCCCAAGCCGGTGGCTGCACATCGGGAGCCGGAACTGCTTTACAGCGAGATCGGCAAGTTGAAGATGGAACTCGACTGGCTCAAAAAAAAGTCCGGGATCAGCCTGCCGTGACCCGACAAGAGTGGATCGGTTCCAATGATGCCGTGGCCGTCGTCCAGCAATGCGTTCTGGCGGGCGTTTCACGCGCCACGATCTATGCGCAGCGTCATCCCAAGCCGGTCGACGAAAGCGATCTTCTGCTCGGCGGCCTGATCGATGAAGAGTACACGCGGCGCCCGTTTTACGGCAGCCGCAAGATGGTGGTTTTCCTCAAGAAGGCAGGTCACCTCGTCAATCGCAAGCGGGTGCAGCGCCTGATGCGACAGCTTGGGCTGGCCGGGATGGCACCGGGTCCGAACACCAGCCGCCCGCACCCGGAGCACAAGGTCTATCCCTACCTGCTGCGCGGCGTGGCTGTGGTCCGGCCGAATCAGGTCTGGAGTACGGATATAACGTACATCCGGCTACCGCGTGGCTTCGCCTACCTGGTGGCGATCATCGACTGGTACTCGCGCCGGGTACTCAGCTGGCGGATCAGCAACAGCATGGAAGCGGTGTTCTGTGTCGATTGCCTGGAGGACGCCTTGCGCCACCACGGCACGCCTGAAATCTTCAACAGCGACCAGGGCTCGCAGTTCACTAGCGCGGCCTTCACCGATGTATTGAAACGAGAAGGCGTGACCATCAGCATGGATGGCCGGGGCCGCGCCTTCGACAACATCTTCGTCGAACGGCTCTGGCGCAGCGTCAAGCATGAAGACGTGTATTTGAAGGGCTATGCCACGATGGGTGATCTGACCGTCGGTCTGGCCGAGTAC
>JBBQAT010000143.1:0-10767 GCA_038316625.1 Burkholderiales bacterium | reverse complement strand
AATCGCGATGAACACCTGCGAAAGCCCGTATTCATCGCCGGCCAGTTCGCCGATGCGCAGCGTTGAGCGCCCGCCGCTCAGAACGGCGGCGACGAGATCCAGAGCAATCGACAGCGAAGAACCCTTCCAGTAGCCGATCGGCAGTACGCGCCCGGTATGGGCGATCTCCACCGGGTCGCAAGACAGCGCACCCTGCCCGTCGTACCCACCCGGCAACGGCAAGAGATCGCCGCGCATCGCCGTCGATTCCATCTGACCGTACGAGTACTGCGCCATCGCCATATCGACCACGACGTGACCTTCGGCGCGCGGGATGGCCATGATGAACGGATTGTTGCCGATGCGCCGGTCACGCGCCCCCCAGGCCGGCATATTGGGCAGCGTGTTGGTCCAGCAGATGCCCACGCAACCGGCATCGGCGGCTTGCCAGCCATAACTGCCACCGCGCAACCAGTGGTTGGTATTGCCCAAGGCCACGCAGGCAATGCCAGATTCCTTTGCCATCTCGATTGCACGAGCCATCGCGCGATAGGCATTGACGTTGCCCAGGCCAAGATGACCATCCCAGCGCTCGAAGGCACCGATTCCCTCGATCCTGGTCGGCGTGGCTTTGAGATCGATGTATCCCTTGTCGATGTACTCGATCACGCGCGGGAAACGATTGGCACCGTGCGAGTAGACGCCGTCGCAACTGGTTTCGGCAATCAGTTGCGCGGAAAGGTCAGCCGCCGCTTCGTCGCAGCCTTTCTTGAGCAGGACGCGCCTGAACTCGGATTTCAATTCGTCAAACGGGATACGCGGCATCGTGGACTCCTTCAAACAGGGGGAAAAGGGTTGGCAACAGCAGAACATACCGTAAAGGCATGACGCCAACGCTGAATAGTATTGGAACGGCGCGAGCGCTTCCAACATAATCGAGCTTTCCAGGTGTTATTGGGGCTAGGCAATGGGCTTGATACTTTCCATCGATGTTGGCAGCACCAATATCAAGGCAGCACTCGTAAATGAACAGGGACAATTGCTTGGCGAGGCCGTCAGCGCCAGCATGAAAATTGAGGGTGATGCGAGCGGCCGCGCCGAGCATGATCCGCACAAAGTGAAGGCGGCCCTGCTCGATGTCTGCCGGCTGGCCATCGGAAGCAAGGGCGATGACATCGAGGGCTTGTCGCTGACGTCCTACCAGTTCGGTCTGGTTCTGGTGGACAAGGAGGGCAAGCCGTTGACCGGGGTTTCCACCTTTGCCGACACGACGGCGCAATCGCACCACGCCCGATTCCTGGAGGCGATTGGCGACATCGACCGGATGTACCTGAGAACCGGCTGCCCGCCCATCTTTCAATACCCGACCAATCGACTGCATTACCTGGCGGCAAAGCACCCCGAAATCAGGAACAAGGCTGCCCATGTTCTGGATTCAAAAGCTTTCCTGATGCACATCCTGACCGGCGAATACTTTACCGACTTCAGCACGGCAAACTCGATGGGCTGCCTCGACATCACCGGAGACTGGGACGAGGAAATCATCGCGTCGACTGGATTCCGCAAGGCTCAGTTTCCGAAAGTCCTGAACGGCTTCACCGACAAGGTCGAACTGAAAAATTCGGTCTGCAGCGAACTGGGCTTGAAGAAGGGAACGTGCATTTCCGCCGGACTCTATGACGGTGCCGCCCTGGCCGCGGCCCTCACCGGATTCGAAGCCGATATCGCTGTCGGAAACTTTGGCACCTCGGGCATGTTCAGGGTGCCAACCGCTGCGCCGATTGAGGACATCACAGGTGGCCTGATCCAGAGCTGCCTGTTGAAACCCAGCCTGTTCCTTACGGGTTCCGGCATCAACAACTGTACAATCGCCACCAATTTTCTGCTGAATGTATTGGGGCTGGATCTTGACTACCTGCGCGGAAACGAATTGTCCTCGCCCGGCTCCAAGGGCGTCATGACTTTCCCCTATTTCACCGGAGAACGGGACAAGGCCATCGGTAACATCGGAACCGGTGTCGTCATTGGCCTGGGTATCGCATCATCCCGCGATGACCTCGCCAGATCATTTCTCGAAGGGGTCGCGTTTTCATTCCTGCTGCTGAAACAGCGACTTGATCCGGATAACCGGATCAAGGAATTCCGCCTGGGCGGCGGTGGAACGGCCAATATTCAGTGGATGCAGATCATGGCGGATACGCTGAATTTGCCGATCCGGCTGACGCAGAATCCGGAAATGGGCATTATCGGCGCGGCCAGTCTGGCCAGGCACGGCGACGGCGCGGGTTTGCTGGAGCACTCCCGAAAAATAATGCAGGGGGCCAGAGTCATCGAACCGATAGCGGCCAATGTCGCGATCCATCAGGAAGTTGCCGGTCGCTACTTCGCCGTCCGCGAGTCGCTGCGCGCGCCGCTTCTGGCGCGACGGGGCCAGCCTTTGTAAAGCACACCACCGACATTCAAACTTCGCCACTCGTGAGAGAACGGCAAGAAAACGAAAATCGCATCCACAGGAGAAAATAATGAGTAGCAAGAAAGTCATCATCGCCATCGTCAATTCCAGTTCGTTCGGAATCTCGTATCCGGACCATCTGAGGAAGCTGGAAGCGTTTGCCGACCTGGTTCGGGTTGATATCCCCAACGATGCCCCGGCCTCCGTTTTCCATGAAAAGCTGCGCGATGCGGACGGCATCATTGCCAGCGTAACGCCGGTCTACACACGCGACGTGCTGCTCGGCTTGCCGAAACTGCAGGTACTGGCGCGCCATGGTGTCGGCTGTGACAACGTTGATCTGATCACCTGTGCTGAGCTGGGCATTGCCGTTTCAAAAGTCGGCCCGGAAGTCGAGCGTGAATCCGTTGCGCAGATGGCCGTGGGACTGATGAATGCGTCCGTGCGACGAATCGTCGAAGGCTGTTCAATCGTCAAGGCGGGCGAATGGGCCAAACGCGCAAAAATCTCGCTCGGGGTCGATTTCAAGGGCGCGACTATCGGGCTGGTGGGCATCGGTGCCATCGGAAAAACCGTCGCACGCATCCTGACGCTGGGTTTTCAGGCCAACGTAATTGCTTACGATCCCTACGTCAGCGCCGAGGAAATCAAGGCACGCCACGCCACCAAGGTGGAATTCGACGAACTGCTGGCCAAGAGCAGCATCATTTCCCTGCATTGCCCGCTGACCAGCGAAACCTCACGTATGTTCTGCGCGAAACAGCTTGCGGCGATGAATGACTGGACTTTTCTCGTCAACACCTGCCGTGGCGAAATCTTCAATCAGAGCGATCTGATCAACGCGCTTGAGTCGGGAAAGATTGGCGGTTATGCGACCGATGTGGTTGAAGGCGAGCCCATCGGCGGCGATCACGTTCTGCTGGCAACGAAGAATGTCATCGTTACACCGCATCTGGGTGGTTACTCGGTCGTATCCCTGCGCGGCATGGGCGAAACCATGGTTGATGACATGTGCCGTGTCTTTGTCGAAAACAAATTCCCCGGCGTTATCGCCAACGAAACGATCAACCTGGCGAATTCCCGGATTGCGCAATTCCGGAAATCCTGACGCCCGGCCTGAAGGGCAAAGAACAGAGCTTCACCACCAAGTCACCAAGAACACGAAGTTTCACCAAGAAAACCGAGTTTTTACTTGGTGCACTCTTGGTGTTCTTGGTGTCTTGGTGGTTCGCACTTATGTTTTTCCCGACCACTAAACGTTGTAAGTGCTTGAGGCCGTCGTGCCGCCCTTGCCTGTCCAGTTGGTGTGCGAGAACTTGCCGCGCGGCTGGTCGATGCGCTCGTAGGTGTGCGCGCCGAAGTAGTCACGCTGCGCCTGCAACAGGTTCGCCGGCAACACGGCGCTGCGGTACTGGTCGAAGAAGGCCAGCGCGGTGCTGAACGCCGGAACCGGAATACCCTTCATGGCAGCAGTCGCCACAATATTGCGCCAGCCGGCCTGCGCCTTGCTGATTTCGCCCGTGAAGTAGTCGTCCAGCAGCAGGTTGGTGAGCGCCGGGTTGGTGTCAAAAGCGTCCTTGATCTTGCCAAGAAAGCGCGAACGGATGATGCAGCCACCACGCCACATGAGGGCGATACCGCCGTAATTGAGATTCCACTGATACTCCTTGGCGGCCGCCCGCATGAGCATGTAGCCCTGGGCGTAGCTGACGATCTTGGAGGCGTAGAGTGCACTCTTGATGTCGCCGATGAATGCCTTTTTCATTTCCGGATTGGCGGCGATCTCGGTCAGTGCCGGGCTTGGGCCATGGAGCTTCGCCGACGCTTGCACTCGCTCATCCTTCAAGGCCGACACACAGCGCGCATAGACGGCTTCGGCCATCAGGGTGATCGGAATGCCCAGATCCTGGGAGTTGATGACCGTCCACTTGCCGGTGCCCTTCTGGCCGGCCGTATCGAGAATCTTGTCGACCAGCGGCAAACCGTCGTCGTCCTTCTTGGCCAGAATGTCGCGCGAGATTTCGATCAGATAGCTGTCGAGATCACCTTCGTTCCAGTCGGCAAAAACCTCGTGCATCTCGTCGGCGCTCATGCCGAGGCCGGTCTTCATGATGTTGTAGGCTTCGCAGATGAGCTGCATGTCGCCGTATTCGATGCCGTTATGCACCATCTTCACGTAATGACCCGCACCCATTTCACCGACCCACTCGCAGCACGGTGTCCCGTCTTCAACCTTCGCCGATACGGCCTGGAAGATTTCCTTCACATGCGGCCAGGCGGCCGGCGATCCACCGGGCATGATGCTCGGCCCGCGCCGTGCGCCCTCTTCACCACCGGAAACCCCGGTGCCGATGTAAAGCAGGCCTTTGCTTTCGACGTATTTCTGGCGACGATTGGTATCGTCAAACAACGAATTGCCACCGTCGATGATGATGTCACCCGCTTCCAGATGCGGAATGAGTTGGTCGATGAATTCGTCAACCGGCTTGCCGGCCTTGACCAGCATCATCACGCGACGCGGGCGCTTCAGTTTGGAGACCATTTCCGCAATCGAATGCGCGCCGAGGACTTTCGTCCCCTTGGCTTCGTTGGCGAGGAACTGATCAACCTTCTCGGTGGAGCGGTTGTAGGCAACGACGGTAAAACCGTGATCATCCATGTTGAGGATCAGATTCTGACCCATGACGGCCAAACCGATCAGCGCGATGTCTGCTTGAGCTTCCATTTAGTTTCCATTCACTAGTTGAGTTGCCGTAGCTACGGCGGGATTCTGTGCCAGTTCGATGAATTTGCCGAGGAGGGCTTTACGAAAGCCTTCGTTTGCCGGCAAGTCCGTGCCGAAGATCTTTTCGATGGCCAGCAGGTTGCTGACAAGCTCGGGCGCTTTGTTGCTCAGCCGGGCCTGCGCCAGAATCTCGGCGGCCATCGGATCATTCAGAACGCCGTCAGGCGTATGCGCGGTCTTGAGCACGAAATGCATCCAGGCGGCCACCGCCGTGGCGATCATTGGCGAAGGCAGCCCCTTGGCGATGCGGTCACGCAGCGGGGCGAGCAGACGCTGCGGGAGCTTCTGCGAGCCGTCGCAGGCAATCTGTGCGGTGCGGTGCTTGAGCGCCGGGTTGCGGTAACGCTGCTTGAGGCTCTCGACGTATTCGGCGGGATTCACGCCCTTGGGCGCGTGCAAGACTTCGCGGATTTCGAGCCACAGCGGGTCGAGGATGTCGGTGATCAAGGGCAGCTGCATGGCGTCGGCAACGGTTTCACGACCGGTGAGTTGGCCGAGGTAGGAAAGCGTGGAGTGCGAGCCGTTGAGGCAGCGCAGTTTCATGTTCTCCCAGCACTCGATTTCGTCGGAGAAAACAGCACCGGCGACCGTCCAGTCCGGGCGACCCATCGTGAACTGGTCTTCGATGACCCATTGCACGAATTGTTCGGTGACCACCGGCCAAGCATCGTCCATGCCGATGACCTCGGTGACATGCACACGGTCGGCGTCGGTGGTGGCCGGGGTAATGCGGTCGACCATGGTGCAGGGGAAGCAGACGTTGGCTTCAATCCAGGCGGCGAGATCGGCATCGACTTCGCGAGCGAAGGCGAGAACGGCGGCCTTGGCGAGCTTGCCGTTGTTCGGAAGGTTGTCGCAACTAAGGACGGTGAAGGGCAGGATGCCGGCGGCTTTGCGGTTCTTGAGGGCCTGAACAATGAGGCCGAGGATGGTCTTGGGGGTGGCTGGACTGGCCAAGTCGGCCGCAATGGCCGGGGCCTGCAACTGGAGTTTCCCGGTCGCGAGATCGAGGTAGTAACCTTTTTCGGTGACAGTGATACTGACGATTCGCGTGCTCAGATCGCTCATTTTGGTGAGCAGCTTGTCCGCGTCTTCCGGACCGCCCAGTACATCAATGATCGAGCCAATCACTTTGACTTTCTCCGAATCGGCCCCCATTTCAGCCAGAGCGTAGAGTCCGTCTTGGGGCATGAGGGCGTTTTTCATGTCGGCCGAGATGACACCAGCACCGACGATTCCCCAGGCCAGATCGCCCGAGGCCAAAACGGCGTCGGTAAACATCGCTTGGTGGGCGCGGTGAAAGGCACCTATGCCCAGATGGATGATTGATCCGACAACCTTGCTTCGATCATAGGTCGGACGCGATACGCCGGCCGGTAGCTGTGATACGGTTTTTTCGCCAAGACGCATTGCTTCAATTCTCCAGTAGTTCAAATGTAGTGCGGAGCGACAAATCCAAGCACAACACCAAAAGTCGAAATTGCACAGTATAGAATTATGTTGAGGAAGCCCATCCACAGCCAATACTATTTACGATGGGCTCCATACACAAATGGTATGTGATCATGCAACCAGTTCGTTAGTGCTGATATTTGATTGATCATGTTGCTCTACATATTCTTCGCTCTTGCGGTTCTTTGAAAGATACTCAAATGGATGTCCGTCGGCTGAACTACTTTATCGTCACCGCAGAGGAACGGAGTATCAGCCGGGCGGCCGAAAAACTGCACATCACACAACCTCCCCTGACCCGCCACATCCAGTCGCTGGAAGAGGAATTGGGAGTGCAACTATTCACGCGCACCAACTGGGGCGTTGAACTCACTCAGGCTGGAAAGGCCTTGCTGGAGCACGCCCGAAACATCAAGGCGCACGTCGAACTGGCGACCGAAGAGATACGCAGGGTCGCCAGCGGCCAGGTCGGGCGGATGGACATCGGTGTTTTTGGTTCCGCCATGCTGGATATCATTCCGCGAATTCTGGGTGCCTTTTCAGCATCGCATCCCGACGTGAATGTGGTGCTGCACAATGCCCCCAAAGGGCGTCAAATCGAGGCTTTGCACCAAGGGCGCATCCTGATTGCCTTCGACCGCTACCTCCCGAACTCTCCCGACTTGTGTGCGGAACTGGTCAGCAGGGAAACCTTATGGATTGCGCTCAATCAGGGGAATCCACTGATCCATCAGCCCAGCATCACTCTGGCCGACCTGAAAAACGAACCGCTGATTGGCGAGCAGGATCAGAGTGTGTTTATCGCCAGTCAGGCCTTGTTCAGGCATCACAACTTCGAGCCGCTGGTCGTGCAAAAGGCAACCGACATGATTTCAGCCGTGGTCATGGTTGCCGGGGGGTTTGGCAGTGCGCTGGTTCCGGAGTCGGTGCTCAACCTGCAGTTGCCGAACGTCGTTTATCGCCCGCTGGTGACGGAAGTCGAATCCCGGATCGACCTGCATTGTGTCTACCGGAAAGACGAGCAGTCGCCGCTGCTCGCTGCCGTACTCGAATGCGTCCATGCCTACCGCGACCAGAATCAGCCCTGATTAGAACGTGACGAACTCTCCGAGGCGCGGAATATGCACCTCCGGCCAGCCCAACTGATCGTGGATCGCCTGGGCAAAACTGCTTGAAGCCGCCGCTTCGCCATGCACAATGAAGGTTCTCCCCGGTGGCTTGTGAAACCCGCGCAACCAGCCGATCAGCGTCGCCTGATCGGCATGGGCCGACAGGCCACCCACCGTACAGATGCGCGCTCTGACCCGAACCGGCTGCCCAAAAATGTTGACCAGCCGCGCGCCATCAACCAGCCGACGACCCAGCGTTCCCGCCGCCTGAAAACCGGCGATCAGGATGGTGCATTCGCTGCGCGGCAGATTTTCGCGCAGATGGTACTTGATCCGCCCGGCCTCGCACATGCCGCTGGCCGAAATGATTACTGCGTTGCTGCGCACGTCGTTCAGCGCCCGCGAAGCCTCTACGTCTGCGACGTACTCGATTTTCATTTTCTCTGGGTGCGCCTTCAGCCAGTCGATCAAGGCCAGGGTTTGCTCATCCAGCAATTCCGTATGCGCCAGCGTAATCTGCGTTGCCGCGTTGGCCATCGGTGAATCGACATAGACTTTGAGCGGCGAAAGACGTTTTTGCCGTACGAGATCAGCCAGTATGAACAGAATTTCTTGCGTACGACCAACGGCAAAGGACGGAATGACCAGATTGCCGTGCGTGGCACGCGTGCGCTCAAAGGCATCGACGATTTCATCTTCGGTTTCAGGCATCGAGCGGTGCTGGCGATTTCCGTAGGTCGATTCGATCAGCAGCACATCGGCTTCGGCAATTGCTTTCTCCGCATCACGCAAAACCGGGCGGTCACGCATGCCAAGATCGCCAGAGAACACCAGCTTGCGCGGCCTCCCCTCACCTCTGACGGTGACTTCCAGCCAAGACGAACCAAGAATGTGGCCTGCATCATGGAAGCACACGTCAGTGGTATCTAACGGACTGAAGGTCTTGCCATAGGCGGCCGGCCTCAGCAGGGCAAGCGCCGACAAGGCTTGCGCGACCGTATAGAGCGGCGCGGGTACCCCGCGATCACTCGTGCCGCGCCGATGCCGGTGACGCAACTGCCACTCGATTTCCTTTTCCTGGATGTGCGCGCTGTCGGGTAGCAGCACCTTGAGCAGATCGATGCTGGCCGGCGTCGCGTAGATCGGCCCGCGATAACCCAGCATCACCAGCCGAGGCAGCAGCCCGGAATGGTCGATATGCGCATGCGTCAGCAAGACGAAATCGATGGTCCGAACATCAAAACCGAAGCCAAGCGCCCGCAGATTCTTCGTTCGCGCCTCCGGCCCGCCCTGAAACATGCCGCAATCGACCAGAAACCGTGTATTCCCGGTCTCCACCAGTGTGCAGGAACCGGTCACTTCCCCAGCCGCCCCGAAAAATCCTAGTCGCATGATAGAACCCTCCTGTATTGGTTTAGTCAACGACCTGTTACTCAAACACCTCGGCCTGCAAAAAAGCGAGCCCCTTGGCATCCTTGCCCGAAAGCAGTGGCCCGCCGATCATAACTGGCCATTCAATCGCCAGGGTCGGGTCATTCCAGGCAATGCAGCGCTCGTGTTCTGGCGCGTAGTAATCCGTAGCCTTGTACAGAACATCTGCGCTTTCCGACAGCACCATGAACCCGTGTGCAAGACCGGGTGGTACCCACAACTGCCGCTTGTTGGAACTGCTGAGTACTTCGCCCGCCCACCGGCCAAAGGTTGGGGAGCCCGGCCGGATGTCCACCGCTACATCGAATACCTCGCCGGCGGCAACCCGAACCAGTTTGCCCTGGGGTTGAACAACTTGGTAGTGCAGACCGCGCAGGACATGCTGGGCCGAGCGTGAGTGGTTGTCCTGCACGAAATGCATATCCAGGCCGGTTGCATCATTGAATGCGCGCTGATTGAAGCTTTCCAGAAAGAACCCGCGCTCGTCGCCGAACACACGGGGCTCGATCAACAACACATCGGGGATGGCGGTTGCGGTGATCTTCATCAGAACACCTTGTCCTGTAGCAAGCGCAGCAAATACTGCCCATATCCTGACTTGGCAAGCGGCTTGGCCAATGCTTCCAGTTGTACGTTGTCGATCCAGCCGTGTCGCCACGCCACTTCTTCCGGCGCAGCCACCTTCAGGCCTTGTCGGCTTTCAATCGTCTGGATGAACTGGCTCGCCTCCATCATCGACTCATGCGTGCCGGTGTCCAGCCATGCGTAACCACGGCCCATGGTCTGCACGTCGAGCTTGCCTTGCTTCAGATAAAGCTGGTTCAGGTCGGTTATTTCCAGCTCGCCACGGGCCGATGGTTTGACCTGCCGGGCCAACTCGACCACCTGCTGGTCGTAGAAATACAGGCCGGTCACGGCATAACGCGACTTGGGATTGGCCGGCTTTTCTTCGATGCTCACGGCGCGCCCATGCTGGTCAAACTCGACCACACCATATCGCTGCGGGTCGTTCACCTGATAAGCGAAAACGGTGGCGCCCGTGGATTGGTCGCCGGCCGCCTTGAGCAGATTGACAAAGTCATGTCCATAAAAAATGTTGTCACCCAGCACCAGTGCGCTGGACGCACCACCCAGGAACTGTTCACCAATCAGGAACGCCTGCGCCAGCCCGTCGGGCGAGGGCTGCACGGCATAGCGCAGCGTGATGCCCCACTGTCTGCCGTCGCCCAGGAGCATCTCGAACCGCGGCGTGTCCTGGGGAGTGGAAATCACCAGGATCTCCCGGATGCCCGCCAGCAACAAGGTGGTGAGCGGGTAATAGATCATCGGCTTGTCGTAGATCGGCAATAGTTGCTTGCTGACAACCTGCGTGGCCGGGTACAGGCGAGAGCCGGAGCCGCCGGCGAGGATGATGCCCTTGCGTGGGGTCATCGGATTCTTCGGAAGTGGTTCGGTCATGCTGCATTTTGGCGGAGAAAATCTTTGCGGGGTGACGGGCGAGGACCCATGTGTTGTGCTAAACCCAGGGCATTATCACCAACCTGATTCCCTGCCATGAA
>JBBQAT010000142.1:0-10811 GCA_038316625.1 Burkholderiales bacterium | reverse complement strand
AAGCGGTGTTCAAGCGTGGTCGTGCCCTTGATCGTTCGCTCCGAGGCAATCACCGCAAATGACTTTATGTCCGGCCAGCGTTCCGGCGCGTGCAGGCACTCAAGCTGGTCAAAGGCGTAACAGCGGCGCACCTCGATTCGTCCATGATCTTTCTCCACCGCTTCATCAAAAGAATGAGGCGTCTTTGCCGGGGCGGCTTGAAACGCGTCAAAGAAGTCCCGAATCGACTCAGCCAGGGTGGGTTGGTTGTCTTTCACCGAGAGAACATACTCGGCGCCTCGATCCCGAATCGCCTGCGCGATGTTCGGTTGCGTGCCCATGGCGTCGATGGTCACGATGCAACCGGTCAGGGCCAAGGTCGCCAGGAGTTCGGGGATGGCTGTTTTCTCGTTCGATTTCTCGGCGGTCGCGCGTTGCCCCAAGACCAGGCCGGCTCCGGCGGCAAAGGCGCTCACCAGGTGCAGCGGCGTGGCATCGAGTTTCCCCGACCGGCGGCTGGTCTTGCCATCGAGTGAGACGACTTCGTCCTTGTCCAATACCGGCAGAAGAGAACTCACCCAGCGGCGGAAGGCCGCCGCAAATTCTTCGGCGTCGAGGGCCGCAAAAACACGGCCAAAGGTGTCGTGCGAGGGGATACCATTTTCCAGTGTCAGGTACTGCCGAAACCAGTCCAGTTTCTCTTTGGCCCATTCCTCGATCTGAACCGAGATAAGCTACTATCCGCTACTCACCTTTTTAGCGGAGCAGTGCCATGCCCAAAGTCTATTCCTACATCCGGTTTTCCAGCAAAGCCCAAGCCACCGGCGACAGCCTGCGCCGACAGACCGCCGATACGGCAAGCTGGGCCGCACGGCATGGGTATGAACTTGATGAGGCGTTGAGCTTCCGGGACTTGGGCGTCAGCGCCTATGACCGGACCAACTTGCGCACGGGCACGCTGGGCATCTTTCTGCGCGCCGCGCAGGAGGGCAAGATCGAGCGTGGTTCCATTTTGGCCATCGAAGCCCTGGATCGCCTGACCCGCGCCGAACCGCTGGACGCCTTCCGGCTCCTTTCAGACATCGTTTCCTGTGGGATCTCCATCGTCACGGTGTCCGACGAGCGCGTCTATGATGAAGCGTCTCTCAATGGCGACTTTGCCTCGTTGATGCTGGCGGCGGCGTTACTGGTGCGCGGTCACGAAGAATCCAAGCGCAAGTCCGAACGCCTGAAAGCCCGGTATGCAGACCGACGTGAGAAGAAGAGCGCGCGCATCGCCAATGTCGCGCCCCAATGGCTGCGCCGTGAGGGCGACGGCTGGGGCATTCACCCGGAGCACGCGGTCACCGTGCTGGAAGTCTTCCAACTCGCGGCTTCGGGCCTTGGGTCGAATGCCATCGCCCGGCGCCTCAACGAGCAGAATCGTCCCCTTATCAATGCGAACCTCAAAAAGGGTATTGGCTGGTATCCCAGTAGCATCGCCAAGTTGTTGTGTAATCGCGCGGTCATTGGCGAGTATCAACCTTATGCCCTCGACAAGGTGGGCAAGCGGGAACTGGCCGGTGACCCGATCCTCGCCCATTACCCCGCCGTTGTTCCTGACGAACTGTTCTGGCGGGTGCGCGCCTTGACCGCCGAGCGCGACAATCGCGGCATTGGCCATCGACGGGATGACGGGTACAGCAATATCCTCGCCGGCCTGTTGTGCTGTGGCTACTGCGGCCATCGGATGTTCCTGGACAAGAAGGGAAGGAAAGATGCGCATCGCCCCCTGGTGAGCCATTTCTATTACGGATGTTCAGCGGCCGCCCGTCATCTGACCGCATGCGACAACCGGGTCAGCTACCCCGCACTCCTTCTGGGGGCCCTTGCACGCACGCACGGACGCTATCCCCGGCCTTTACGCTTGGGCTTGTTACCGGCGCTCTTCGAGCACCTGTTAATGGCCGGCGAACAATTAAGCGCCTCGGCGGAGCACGAGCAGGAAGCGGCCCGCCAGCAGCACGAGGCCTTGAGCGCGCAGATTACCCATGTCGAGACGCGGAAAACGACACTCATTGATTCGCTGGAGAGCGGGTTATTGACGCCGGCCGAAGTGCAGCCACGGCTAGATCGGATACGCGGCGAAGTGGCCCAACTCCGGGCCCAGCTCGACGTGGCGCTGGCGGCGATGAAGCGCCCCGGTCCCGAGGACGGTGGCTGGCTGGTTGAAGCCATGGAAAGCCATATGGCGATCGTCGTGCCGACCATCACTGAGGTGAGTAAGTCCGACGAGCGTGCGGCGCTGCGTACCCTTCTGTTGCAGCGGATCGAAGCGATCTATCTATATCGGGATTGTGCCCGTATCAAACTCAAACATAATGCGGTGCCGCTCTTCATTCCGCTTGAGCAGACGGCGGACATCGGTAATGAGGATGTAAACTATCCGTTACCGGCTAAAACCTTGGTGAAGGCCACCTCGGCCTGAATGTGTCGAGTGAAGGGGTCAAGCCAAAGGCCGATGCTGTCCGCTGCAAAGACGTCAGGTCAGCCATAACGGCACGCCGTGTCCGAGCTTCTGAACGAAATACAGGAACGGTAACTCGCCGGCATGTCCCCGACACCGTGCAAACTGACAGAGCGCCCAACTCTGTTCGCGTACGCCGGCGAACCCGGGCTGGCGGCTGATACGGAGCAAAGTTTCGGCCACGCCTGTCTTCTGCCGGCGATTCAACTGGGCAGCCAGCAGCGCGTACAGGTCGGTCATTTCTTCTTTCGTCCGGCGCCAGGTCCAGCTCACTTTGCCCCGACTCGCACGGCGTATCAGTTCATAGCCCAGCCAAAGCAACCGTGGAGAATCCAGTACGGAGCGCAAGTGTTCCCGTTCGTGGACGGGGCCGGCCCCATCGGTGACCAGCAACAGCCAACTCACTTTGATCGATCCGATGGGCGTTTGCAGCGCCTCTGACGGTGACTGAGCGGCCTCCCTTTCAATGGCCAAACCGGTTTCCAATGCGCCCGCTGGGGCGGTATCAGGATTGAAGGGTGAGCCGGAGGCTGACTCAGGCAACGGATTGGCCTCGACTCGAGCCGTCAAGTCGGTGTCCCGTGATGGCGGCCAGAAGATCACCAGCAGAGCATTGGCCAGTCCCTTCTGTTTGCGGGTGAGGCGTTGCGCCGGCGAGCCGCCGATGCCGTAACGTTCGTGGAACTTTCGAGCGAGTGCTTCCACCTTTCCGGCCGGACACTCACCGGACGTATAGAAGGTGTAGCTCTTGGGTACCGAATCCAGAACTCGGGCCAAGGCGGCGGTTTTGGAGTGGGCGACGGGCGTTGAGGCAGTCGTGGTCATGAAACGTCCTTTGAGTTGAGATTTCTCGTATAGCGTCAACTCGTCTCAGGCCGCACGGTTGCAGTGTGATTGGGTGTCCCGAAGGGACACGTATTGATGTTCCTTGTTTTTAGCTCCGAAGAACCGGGCGATGGTCGGCACCTCGCTGATTCCAGGGAGCGGCCGCCGCTGATCCAGGCGGCGCGCGGGCAGCCAGGACGAGCGCAACAGGCCCCCGATTTCTTCGTCAGAAGGCGAGCGGGGGCAAGACAGGGGCGAGCGGCGCAGGACGCGCTTCCGCTACCGCCAACTACGGCGTGGGCGGTGTCCCGCGTATTGCTGCGGTCAGCGCCATGCCGATGGCCTCGGCGATCGTGAGCGTATGGATTTCACACAGCGCCGCGAGATATGCCATCGGCTCGGGCGCCAAGTGGCATTTGATGGCTGTCAGGCCATCGTCTTTCAGTCGATCCCGATAGGCCTTGGAGCGCTGGGCCTGCGTTTGTGCGGCCGAGCTACGCGGGCGGCCCCGTTGCAAGGGCAGGAGGAGCGGTGCTGCGGATTCAGTGTTCTGTCCGGTGGAGGTGATATGGATCATGATCGACATTCTCTCGGTAAAGCAAAGTATAGCGATCGATCGGCCAATCAACGTCGTTTCATCGCCACAACAAACGAATATGACGCACTGCAACGTGACGCCGAATGTCGTGACCCCGCCACAACGTGTTACACCGCCATGCGTGGCACCGTCACATAAAGACCGCATTGGTGCATATTCCGTGACACCGCGAAACATCACACCCCTTGGGACGGTGACGGGTTGCGGCGTGACTGGGCGACAATAAATCGCCCGATCCAGGCGTTTGGCTTGAATTTCAGCTATACGATTTCAAGGCCATAGTGGTGAGAGCAGCCACCGGACGTGAGTCCGGTCGAGCGCACGCCGGGCGGTCTGCCCGATGGACGTTGGAAACGTTCAGCGTCCATCGGGCAGACCGCCAACTGCAAACACACACGACCGAAAGGTCACGGTACGCGTCGCCAACGCGTATCAATCTGCCTTAGCTGCATGCCGGGTAATACTGGCTGGTGCGGCTGAAACGAGCGCTGGGAACCGACAGGTTCTCTTCGACTCAATCCAATAAGTATGTTGGGCGACACTGAAACGGGCGGCAAGGCAACTTGCCTAAGCCCTGTTCAGTATGAAGCGGTGCAAATCCGCACCGGGGGGCGTTCGGAAACGAACGGCGCAACCCGGGCTTGGCACGTAGGCTGATGCGGCGTCAGAAATGGCGCAGGGTCACGAGGGGAAACCTGGACTGACCGGCACTCACCGGAAATGGTGAGGTCTTTGGATAGCTTAAGCGTGTAACGGCGGGTGGGAGTCCCGCTGCCGAGTAAAGACCCTTGGGTAGTCCCTTTTACAGGGTGATTCGTTGAAGATGGTATCGGGCGGGTAAGCCGATGCTATGGAACATCGTAGGCTGAAAGTGGCGTGAGCCATGAAGCGTATGCGAGGTTCGATACCGGAGACGACCTATCTCAAATCGTGGGTTTGACGTACTGAACTAAAGTGGGAATCTCTGACGGCCATTTGACCGGGGTGGTACCCGGGACGGCACAAGAGAGGGAGCGTTGGCAACTAGAGTCTGAGCAGACGGCGAGAATTAATCACTCAAGCCGGATGCGAATCCAGAACAGCGGATACTCGAAAACCGACAGCAGATGCAAAAGTGTGTGGTGGGCTTGGTAGCCCTTGCAGTGAAGTTGATAGTTTGGCCACGGGAGGCGCTTGGCGGCGTTGCTCGTGATATCCGGGTTTGGCAATTCGGAGAGCGTTGATGGAAACAAGATGCATTGGGCCGAACTTTCGGCCAATTTCTCACAACCACCCCGTTCTCGGGGTGGTTGTGTTACTTCACTCTGCCAGTTGACCAGCGACCTCCCCCTGTTCCAACCGTGCCCGAAGCTGATTTACGATCAGTGGATCTGAAAGTCCCCGGGCGGAGTCTGTTCCGATGAGATTCCTTCTGTGCTGGTCGGGCCACTCTTCGCCGTGATCGTCAATGGCCACCCACTCGCTGTCTTTGAGATTTGCGCGTACGACATAGCGAGCAATCTGTCGGTAGCGTGAAGATTCGTCCCACCAATTCGACGGGAGCCGCATCCCGCTGATCGGACTTCGGCCAAAAGACGAATGCCATGTGGCACCGATGACTCGATTTCGCAGTTCTTCGGGCAGCACATCACGTGCACGGCCGAAACCGCGTATGCGTGCCCAGGAGCTGGAAATGACAATTTTGACTTCAGGATGCGGATGAAGCGCGTCAATGAGGATTGCCGCCCACATGAAGAACGTACCTTCGGCCCGTAATACCGGACGCCGTTTGACCAGATAAGCGGCATCAGGGTGGAGTACGCCATCGTAGTCGAGAAACAGGATCATGCTATCCGTACTCGCATCGATCATTCAAATCGAAGTAAGTTTGCCACCTGCCTAGCCACCGCCTGGTACTTCCGGTTGGGTAAGCCAATTTCGGTGCCAAATCCCGTCCACAACGGAACAAACGCGTTGCGTAGAAACGACCGGGCGAACCTCGAGCTGGACGGATCAGGCTCTGGGTAGTCGAGTCGTTGATTTCGGGTGCTGACGCCTGTCAACAGGAGCATTAGACCGACAGCGTACTCAAGGTATTTTCGGCTATTCTCGGTGAGATGGTTTGAACCCAGTGTAATGCACACAGCACTTTCCCATGGCTTATTGTGGTTTCGTAAGCGGCGGCAGATATGACCGCTGATACCGAAATAATAGGGTTCAACCTGTCCATCGAGTAAGTAAATTCCGTCCAGAACCGGCAGGTGTTTTAGCAGAGTGGCCTTGACCAATTCCCGCTGGACGAACCAAACGTTCCAATCGCCGAACGTGAGCTCGGGCACTCGAATGAAGTCGGGATTGCGGGAGGTATTCGTCATTACGTTTTCGCTCAAAGAAAGAAGGGTACGCCAATTGTGACGTAAACGCGGCTGACTTAAAAGATGCAACTAGCCAGAATCCACTCATTCGGATTCAATGGGCGGCGATAACGAGTGACGACAGCGCGACAGAACCTCGCAGAAAACCTCAAGGCGCTCCGTTTGAAGAAAAACTGGTCGCAAGAGACGTTGGCTTTTGAATCCGGCTTGCACCGAACGTTTGTCGCGCACGTCGAGCGAGAAGTGAGGAATATTTCCATCGATAACATCGATCGGTTGGCGAACGCGTTGGGTACGACGGCGGCAGACCTGCTTCGGGTTCCGGAATAAAAGGCGATGCACGCATAAGAGGGTTGGGGGGCTGGCACGGGTCGGATCCTTGAGAACCTGATGTTCAAGTAGTCAAATCACAGTCTTATCCCTTGGCATTGGAACGGGCGCGTTCCGGCGTGGAACGACCGCTTTAATTGGATACCTGGCGAAGGGCCGAAGTGTACAACTCGGCCAAGCCGGCCATTGGGCATCTGGCCTAAATCGGGTGGCAATTCTTCAGTTTACTGCCGCTCAATCGCTGATGGTGGTCAATGACCGCTTCGCTATTCGATGAACTGGAACTCCCGACCCACAGTTGCCGGTCGGCTCGCCAGGAGTTCAACGGGAGGTATCAGATTTCTGCCGCCATTCCAACTATCTGGCGAATGACAGGTCCTCGGCCATTGCTGCCGTTGACTTGACGGGAGGGATCGGGCGGCAATGCGCCGGTTACCTGCCGCTCGGCCGCTGAAGGCGGTCGATGACCTCTTGTCACTTTAGGGTTCAGCCGGACCCGGCCCCTATGTGCACATCCCAACTATGCGCGCACACTTTGAGAATCGCAGCGCCGGCCGATGTTCAGGCCGGCAAAGCTGCGCATAGTTACAGGGTCTGTAGGAAACACATGAGTGAATCCGGCGCCTGGTACCGACGTATCTGCGTGTCGGGTGCCTCCAGTCGGTCGAGCGCCTTCTCCTTCATTGCGAGGTCGGCTTCGACATAGCGATGGGTGGTCGTCAGGCTCACGTGGCGCCCCGAGCGCGCAACATATCTACCTACGAAAACGCTTGACACAGCACAATAAGGTTCAGGATGTCGCAAGTCAGTTTGGTGCCGTCCAGCGTGCACAGGTCTGCGCTTATCTGCGCGCGCTACCGCACAGACACTGGCGGGTGCCAGCGTAAAGTGACCTATCAAGCGTTACTGGATAACACTTATGAAGACCTTGACTGGTTTGGCTGTTGGTGCGATCGCACTATTGACCACCGGTGTCGCGTTGGCGCAGAGCGGAAACATGATGAACGGTGGTGCATGGGGCACTGGCTGGATGGGTGGTTACGGCGGTGCATGGATGCCGATTTTACTAGTAATCGTCGTTGTCGCTCTCGTCGCATTGATCTTCAAGGGACGAGGTAAATAACCCAAGACAAGCACTGCATCTGTGTCGAATTTCCCTCTCTTTATCTAACCCACCCAGGAGCATGTTATGACCCATTTTCGACTCATTGCACTTTCCGCAGCCCTCGTCAGCGCTACATTTCTGGGTGCCTGCAACACAGCCCCGGAGAGACCCATGAACGCTGCATCTGGCGACAGCATGGCGACACCCGGCAACATGGCAAAGATGGATGTGCAGATGAAGACCATGCAGGGGATGCACGAAAAGATGATGAACGCCAAGACTCCTGCAGAGCGCAGCAAATTGATGGCCGAGCACAAGAAGGCTATGCAGGACGGCATGGACATGATGGGCAGCATGCCGAGCTCTGGCCTGGGCGACATGAAAGGCATGCCGGGCATGGCTGGTGATATGGGCATGCAACAACAAATGATGGCCAAGCGTATGGAAATGATGCAGACCATGATGAAAATGATGATGGACCAAATGCCGCCAGCACCGGGCAATCAGTAAAGAGGTCGCCATGAATACACGCACTGAATCACCCGCAAGCGCGCCATCGGGTGCCGCCTACGGATTCTACTGCACGCTGGGCAATACCACCTTTGACGATGCCGTAACCCGAGTGATCGACGCCCTCAAGGTCGAAGGCTTTGGTGTGCTGACCGACATCGATGTCCAGGCGACGATGAAGGCCAAGCTTGACATCACGGTGTCCGCCTACCGCATTCTCGGCGCATGCAATCCGCCGTTGGCCCATCGCGCATTAATGGCCCAACCGGACATTGGACTGCTGCTCCCCTGTAACGTCATCGTGCGGGAAGAAGCCGACGGCAACCAGACGGTAGGTTTTATGGACCCGGTAGCCATCATGCAGATGACGGATAACCCGGAGGTGGCGAAGGTCGCCGCCGAGGTCCGTAGCCGCCTCGAACGAGTGTGCACGGCGCTGGTGACATAGTGGACATGCAACTCGATGATCCCATCGGCTCTAAGAATCCACCCGACCATGAGCCAAACGATTCTCCGGCAAGTTTGAAGGATCCTGTCTGCGGAATGGTTGTGACAACGGCGTCGCCACACAAAGTCGAACACGACGGAAAACCGTTCTATTTCTGCAGCGAGAAATGCCTGATAAAGTTTGCCAAAGATCCGTTGGCTTTCGATCGCGACGAAGCCAAGGCCGCCCTAGCAGCGCCCGTTGCTGGCGGCGTTGGTGTCATTTACACCTGCCCGATGCATCCGGAAATCCGACAGGACCACCCCGGCAACTGTCCCAAGTGTGGAATGACGCTGGAACCCGTCGTCCCCACCCTTGAGGAGGACGAGAATCCCGAACTCGCTTCCTTTTCCCGTCGCTTCTGGTGGACGCTGCCCTTATCCATAATCGTAATGGTCCTGGCGATGTTCGGCCACCAACTTGGCTGGTTTGACATGGGCACGCAGAGCTGGATCGAACTGGCCCTGTCACTGCCGGTTGTGTTGTGGGCGGGTTGGCCGTTTTTCGTTCGCGGTGCGCAATCAGTCATTCAGCGCAGCCCCAACATGTGGACGCTAATTAGTCTGGGGACCGGCGCCGCTTTCGTTTATAGCGTGGTCGCAACACTTGCACCAGGTGTTTTCCCGGCCTCGTTCGTGTCGATGGGTCGGGTAGCGGTTTACTTTGAGGCGGCGGTGGTCATCATCTCTCTGACTCTGGTCGGCCAGCTGCTCGAACTGAAGGCACGCTCAAAGACTTCGGCGGCAATCAAGTCGCTGCTTGGTCTTGCACCGAAGACGGCTCGCCGTGTCAAGCCAGACGGGAGCGAGGAAGACATACCGCTGAGTGACGTGCATGAGGGCGATAGCCTGCGTGTACGTCCTGGCGAGAAAGTGCCCGTCGATGGGGTGGTCATCGAAGGCAGCAGCGCACTCGACGAATCGATGTTGACGGGCGAACCGTTGCCGGTCACCAAGCGTATCGGCGATAAGCTCATCGGTGCCACCCTCAATACCAGCGGCGCGCTCGTCATGCGTTCCGAACACGTGGGGTCGGCAACCGTACTCGCGCAGATCGTCCAGATGGTGGTACAGGCGCAGCGTTCCCGCGCACCCATGCAGCGCATGGCCGACACCGTGGCGGTCTGGTTTGTTTATGGCGTTGTCGGGATTGCCTTGCTGACTTTTTTTGGCTGGGGATTGTTCGGACCGCAACCAAGTTGGGTGTATGGTCTCATCAACGCCGTGACCGTCCTGATTATTGCTTGTCCCTGCGCGCTGGGCCTGGCGACACCCATGTCCATCATGGTCGCCATGGGTCGCGGCGCGACGCAGGGTGTGCTGTTCCGCGATGCTGCCGCCATCGAGAATCTGTGCAAGGTTGATACGTTGATTGTGGACAAGACCGGCACGCTCACCGAGGGAAAGCCCGTTTACGAACGAGCCGTGGCCGCCATCGGCTTCGCCGAGGACGAGATCCTGCGTATGGCCGCTAGCCTCGATCAGGGAAGCGAACACCCGTTAGCAGCAGCTATCGTCACTGCCGCACGAAGTCGCAATCTAGCCCTGGACAAGGCTGAACAGTTCGATTCGGCATCGGGTATTGGCGTACGCGGTACCGTCGGCGGCAAGGCTTTGGCACTGGGCAATGCCACGCTGATGCAACAACTTGGCATCGATGTGGCAGCACTTGCAACCCAAGCCGAGGAACTCCGCGGCCAGGGCGCCAGCGTCATGCATCTGGCGGTCGACCGAACGCTTGCGGGATTACTTGCCGTGTCCGATCCGATCAAGGCCACGACGGCGGATGCACTCGCTTCGCTACGTCAATCGGGATTGCGCATCATCATGGCCAGCGGCGACGGCCTGAGCACGGTACAAGCGGTAGGCCGGCGCTTGGATATTGAGGAAGTGCACGGCGAAGTCAAGCCCGCCGACAAGCTTCAACTCGTTGAACGCCTGCAGCAGGAAGGTCGCATCGTGGCCATGGTCGGTGATGGCATCAATGATGCGCCGGCCCTGGCCAAGGCAAACGTCGGCATTGCGATGGGCACCGGAACCGACGTGGCGATGAACAGTGCACAGCTCACCTTGGTCAAGGGAGACCTCCGTGGTATTGCGACGGCGCGCGCGCTGTCG
>JBBQAT010000141.1:0-10867 GCA_038316625.1 Burkholderiales bacterium | reverse complement strand
CGCCGCCACGAATATAACGTCGCCGTGGTCATGTTGAACTCCCGCGCCAGTACCGACACCGCCTCGATCCTCGGCGCCATCATCCGCGACAACACTTTCTGCTTCAGTTCCTTCGGATATCTCACGTCGTCCTCTTCCTCGTCCCCTGCATTTCAATGCCTGTAGTCTAAATCAGGCAAAGGGACAACTATCCTGACGCAGGGGGGAGGTGCAATTCGTAGGACTCGAATTCTCTATTACTCCGGCTAGTCACCGTAAGCGGCAGGTATGCACCCTAATAGCGGGCATTTATTGCTCAGGCCACCACTGATCGGTGACAGCAGAAAATCCAGACAAGGCAGATGATAGCCCTTGGCAATCGTTGGCAGTAACGGGTAACGGGTGGCGCGTAATCGGCAAATTAGTCGCGAGTTCTGCTTGAACCTGTTCTGCCACGCCATATCCCGGAGCCGACTGAGCGCTGTCCGGCCAAGGATCGACCGGTGAGCTTCCGTGATGTGGGTCGCACCAGTCAGAACCCTCATGTCAAACAAGACTATCAAAGTATTGGCAAGAATTGCAGCCCCAGGCATCCATCAATACCCCCACTCCTGATGCGCCAGCGGCAGACTGTTCAGCATCTCCCGATACTGCCGCCACTGCGGCATGTGGGCATCCATCAGCGCGCTGAAGCGGTCGTTATGATGGCGTTCTAGCAGATGAGTGAGTTCATGCGCTACGATGTATTCGAGGCACTGCAACGGTTTTTTGGCCAGATCGGTATTGAGGCGGACATTCCCTGCGTGCGGGTTGCAACTACCCCATTTCGTTTTCATCTTCTGCACGAATACCTTACCGGCCTTGACACCAAGGATCCTTTCCCACTTGGCAACTAGCGGCGGAGTGGCCTCTTTAAGCTGCTCGCGATACCAAGCATCAAGGACCGCCTTTTTTTTCTCGTGGCTGGTCTCCGGGCGAAGTTGGAGGATCATCTTGCTGTGCTTTAGCTCGACGCTTGGCGCGGCATCCTTCTCGACCAGTTTCAGCAGGTAGCGTTTACCCCAAACGTAGTGGCTTTCCCGGTCGAGGTATTCACGCGGGGTCTCGCGTTCCTGTTCGCGGAGTTTCTTTTGTTGATTCTTGATCCAAGCAAGCTTCGTGATGGCGAACACGCGGATCGTGTCGAGGTCCATGCGCAAGGGCGCGGCGATGCGCACCTTGCCTGCCGGGGGATGAACGCTCAGGTGGATATTCTTGATGTCCTTCTGCACCACATCGACAGCAATATCACCGAGATGAAACTGGGTGACCATCAGTATTCTGTCTGCCGCCGGATGATGAGGAAGATGCGCTCGACCTCATCAACGTCCTGCAAGATTCCATACAAGGCCGCCTTGATGACGTTTTCCTTGGCCTGAACACCGCGCCAGCCATCGGGCCGGGTGTGCTTGACGGTTTCATCAATCTTGAGCGCCAGCGCCTCGTTCTGCTGAAGGTTGTTGAACAATGCACGGCGACCCGGCGTGTTGAGCGTCTTCGGCGTATCCGCCGCCAGCCCCACCTCAACGCGCTTCGCAAGTTCAGCAACCTGCTTAAGGTATTCCTCGTACTCGATGGCGTTGGCTTTGCGTGCGGCGATGATTTCGTCCAGCAGCGCCGACATCTTGGCGTAGTAGGCCGGGTCGTTCAGGTTTTCCTTGATGATCTTGCTGCGGACGTTGTTCTCGATGGTTTCAGCAACGGCCTCCTTGCTGGCTTTGAGTCCGTTCGGCAGGCTGTTGATGGCGTTCGCAATGCCGGTTTTGACGATCAGTTCCAGCAGCGGCATATCGTCGAAGGGCGAAATCGTTCTCGGTTCGCTGGCTTCAATATAGGTATCGATCAGGTGGCGCATGTCAGCCTCGTAGGCCTTCAGGTCCAGCTTCTCGTCGGCGGCATTGCGGATGATCTCGCGCAGCTTCAGATACTGGTCAATTGCCTGCTTGATGCGCTGGATGTCGGCATCGCTGTAACCGGCCCGGCCGAGGTCATCGGAGATGTTGGCGTAGGCCCGCACCAAGGCCACCATTGCCTTGTAGAAGGCGGCGCGTTGCGTCTCGTGCGCTTTCAGGTCGTCCGGGATTTCGGTATTGCCGCAGAAGTAGTGAATGTGCTCAAGCTCGCCCTTGGGCGGTACCACTGGTTCGCAGAGCAAGGCCACAGATTCCAGCGCATTGTCCAGCCGCTCGCGCCCCTTGGTCATGCGGTCTTGCAGCATCACATCGGGATCAACACCGCCCGCGCTCTTGTCGAGTTCGGACGTATACACCGCGATGGCGTTCTCGACCTTTTTGAACAAGTCCTTGTAATCGACGATGTAGCCGAAATCCTTGTCGTCGCCGTCGAGACGGTTGGTGCGGCAGATGGCCTGAAACAGACCGTGGTCCTGCATCTTTTTGTCGATGTAGAGGTAGGTGCAGCCCGGCGCGTCGAAGCCGGTCAGCAGCTTATCCACCACGACCAGCAGCTTCATGTTGGCAGGCTGCTCCTTGAACAGCTTCTTGGCGTGGTCCTCGTAGGTTTCGGTTTTGGACTTGCCCGGCAGCGCCTCGACGTTTTGCAGCAAGTTCGTGTAGGTGTTGTAGATGAGCTGCTTGTCGGTCTCGGTATTGGCACCGGTATCTTCCAGCGTAATGTCCTGCGCCTGCGGGTTGTACGAGGTGACGACCGCGCACTTGCCCTTGAACACCGTTTTCTGGAACAGCTCGAAATACTTGCACCCCTCGTAGATGCTGGAAGCGACGAGGATGGCATTGCCGCGCTGGTTGGACAGGCGGGGCCTCACGCCGAAGTCGAACACAATGTCAGCCACCACGCGATCCATGCGGGATTTCGAGCTGAGCACGTTCTGCATGGTGCCCCACTGCTCGCGCAAGGCGGCTTTCTGCCAGTCGTTCAAGCCCTTGGTTTTGGCCTCGAACCAGGCGTCGATCTTGTCGCTGGAGCCAAGTTTCTGGTCAATATCCCGCGCCTCATAGACGAGGTCGAGCACCACCTGATCCTCAACCGCCTCGCTGAACTTGTAGGTATGGATGTAGCCGCCAAACACTTCGAGGCTGGTCTGCTTGTCCTGCTTGAGCAGCGGCGTGCCGGTAAAGCCGACGAAGACCGCATTGGGCATCAGCGCCTTCATCGTGCGGTGCAGCTTGCCGCTCTGCGTGCGGTGGCATTCATCGACGAACACGAAAAGTTCGCCCACCGTTGGGCAAGGTTGCAATTCCAGTTCCTTGATGAACTGCTCGAAGTCATCGACGTTCTTCTTACCAAATTTGTGCACCAGCGAGCAAAGCAGGCGTGGTGCCGCTTGGCCGAGATGCGTCATCAAGTCGCGTCCACTGCTGGCGCGGGTCATTGGATAACCAGCGGCGATGAAAACGCCTTCGATCTGCTTATCCAGTTCGTCGCGGTCGGTGACGATCACGACGCGGGCGTTGGGTTTGTTCTCCAGAATCCACTTCGCCAGCAGCACCATGACGATGCTCTTGCCGCTGCCCTGCGTGTGCCAAATGATGCCGCCCTCGCGGCGATGAACATGGGCCTGAGCCGCCTTGATGCCGAAATACTGGTGCACACGCGGCAGCTTCTTGATGCCGCCGTCGAAGAGCACGAAATCGTGCATCAACTCGATAAGCCGCCCCTTGTTGCACATCTTCAGCAGATACTTGTCGAGCTTGAAGCGGCTGTTGTCCGCCTCGTCTTCTTTCCACTTCAGGAAATATTTTTCTTCGGTTTTGATGGTGCCGTATTGCAGACCCTCGGAATCGCTACCGGCAAAGATGAATTGCACGGTGCTGAAGAACCATTCGTTGAATTCCGGCTGCTGATTGGAGTTGTTCTGCCGGATGGCGTGGCCGATGGAAACGCGGCTGTTCTTCAGCTCCACCACGCCGACGGCGATCCCGTTGACGTAGAGCACCAGGTCAGGGCGGCGCTCGAAATTGCCGCGCAGGGTGACCTCTTCGGCAATGGCGAAATCGTTCTGCACCGAGTCGTTCCAGTCGATCAGCCAGACCGTTTCGGTGTTCTCGCCCGCTGCCGCCTGCACCTGAACGCCGTAGCGCAACAGGCTATAGACAGCCTTATTGTTGTCGTAGAGGCTGCGATTCGGATTGTTAGCCTCGGCGCGAAGCCGGTCGAGGGCGCGGCTGATCTGAGTGGTGCTGTAACCGCGCTTGGCGAGGTAGGCACTGAGCAGATCATCTTCGATGTTGCTGTTGTTCGGGCGGTCGGTCCAGTCGCCGAGCGTGCGATAACCGAGTTCGTCACGGAACAGGGCGATGACGCGGTTCTGGGTGACACGTTCTGGCTGGCCGATGTTCATAACAAACGAATCTCCCCGGTGAGCAGCTTGTGCATCATGCCTTGCTTGAGGGTCCGGGTTTTGGAGAGCTGAGTCTCCAGCTCGGCAATTTCGGCGTCCATGACGGTGAGGAGGGCGGCGATTGCGGATTGTTCGGTTTGAGTTGGCGGGATCGCGATGAGGAGTTGCTTAAGGTTGTCTTGATTGATGTTCGTGTTGGCGCTTACAGAACTTTGGCCAATCAGTCTTCTCCGAAAGCCAGCTTCATAAAAGCAGTGCCGTTTATAACCGCAATTCAGAGTGTCATTGTCCCTGAATCTGATTAGGAAGCCGGAATACACGGTGTTTGGAAGATATTTTTCGACTACGGCTGTTAAACCGACTCCCGACGGCTTAACGGAGGATCTTATGAAAATTACGTCTCCTTTTCGGAGTTCGTATGTGTTCTGCTCAGTGCTATTTGTCTCCACGAGGCCGAGTGACTCGCTAGATGCGATACCTGAAACACCGAAAACATCCATGAGATTCACAAAAGGAGAACCATGACCAAATGCATCACTGGCTTTGTTGATACCATTTTTGAATTCCCCAAGATCACTAAGTTGTTTGATATTCCAATCATCTGGAATCATCCCCACATCTGTCTTCTTGTATCCGGGTTTAATTTGGAACCCCGGCAGGCGCTTCTTGCCAGTGAGCAATTCCTGCATGGTGCTTTGTTTCAGGTGGCGTTTTTTGGCGACCAGTTGCTCCAGCGATTCGATGAAGGCATCCGCATCGCTCAACGCCTCGGCGATGGTTTCTTGTTCGGTGAGGGGGGGCTTCGGACATTTAAGTCGCTCGATATGATTGAGAAAAAGGTTGGGCTGCGCCCCTTGATTTACGCTAGTAAAGATTTGATGTTGAGCTGTTCTAGCCTGCAGCCAATGTTGGACGAAGAAGCTATCGGCTTTGTTTTTTTCCAGCTTTGCTAGTGCCGCACTGCGAACTAAAACGCATTCAAAACCGGTCGGGACAACCGCAATTCTCCCGATTGTTCCTGAGCATGAAATGAGGACGTCACCCGCCTCGGGGTTACACCGCTGCTTAATTCTTCGAAACTCGTCGATTCCAACGTAATCAACATCAGTAACGTCGATCTTGCCGTTGAGTACGTTTCTGGCAGACAGCAGGTAGTAGCCTTGTGAGGTACGTTGGGGAGTCACGTGTTCGCCGTCAGTAATCTTCTTTGCTATGTCAGCAAGATCGACAACGTCCCAATCCTCCGGTATCACCCCCACCTCAGTTTGCTTGTACCCCGCCGGTAACGTGCTCATCGCCATGGACTCCAGCCAGAAGTCAGCGCTGGCGGTACGGCGGCATTGCCCCGATTTTCTTGTAACCGAAGGGAGTCCCTGCGGGACAAGTTCTGCCCAGTGTTCATGCGCCCGACTCCGTGTCGGCACCGCCCAAGCGCCGCAGGGCAAAGTTCGCGCTCAGACTGTGTAGTTGGCGAATGGCGGTGGCGTTGAGTTTTTGCAGGCGTTCGCTCTGCGTCAGGCCCATCTGGATGAATTCGGCATTCAGGCTTTCGAGATTGGCGAGCACCAGCAGTTGCTCGATGCCCGCTTCGTCGCGCATGTTGCCGGTCTGATTGGGGTTGGCGTCGCGCCATGCCTTGGCGGTCTGGCCGAAGAGGGCGACGTTGAGCACGTCGGCTTCATTGGCGTAGGTGATCCGCGCCTGTTCAGCGGTAATGGCGGCAGGGATCAGGTGAACCTTGATGGCGTCGGTGTGGATGCGGTAATTGAGCTTGGTCAGCGTGCGGTTCAGATTCCAAGCCAGTGACAAACGGCGGTTTTCGTCTTCCTTGAGACGCCGGAATTCCTTGACCAGATAAATCTTGAACTCGGGGCTGATCCACATGCCGAATTCAAAGGCGATGTCGGGGTGCGCGAAGGTGCCGCCATAACGTCCCGCCGTAGCTTTGAGGCCGATGGCGTTGGTTTTTTCAACCCATTCCTTGACGCTGATCTTGTAGCTGTTCAGTCCCACCTGACTTTTAATTGTGGCGAATTCGCCATAATTAAAACCGGGGTTGAACACCGATTCCCAGATACCCAGAAACTCGACGGTGTTGCGATTGCGGAGCCAGTCCGAGATAAAAAAATCACCGTCCTTGGCCTTCACCATGTCGGTCAACGAGATGTAACCCTCATCCCCGTGGGACAGGACGGTGATTGCCGTGCCCTGTACGCTAATGGTGGTTTTCTTGTCCTTGCTCATGGTTGGAACCCCATTCTTTTCAGATGCGCCGCGACCTTGGCGCTCAGGCGGGCGACGTTATCGGTCAGCGTCGGCAGTGGGCTTTCGTAGCGTTCGGCCAATTCCTTGACGCGCTGGGTGAGCGTCTGGCTGATGCGATCCATTTCGCCGTGGATGGCGGCTGCGATGGCGGAGAGCCATTTGTCTTCGACCGCCAAGGTCTTGATTTCAGCTTCGCTGAGCTTTGGGTACTTGGCGTAGGCCAGCGCGTCGAGTTCGATCTCGGCGTCTTTGAGGGCTTTCTTGAGATCGGCTTCCTGCGTGTTCAGTTTCAGCCAGGCATTGAGTGCGGCGGCTTCGTCTTTGCGTTCTTTGTCACCCTTGATTTCTTTCAGTTGAGCGGTGACGCTGGCCTTGTTCACCTTGTCGAGTTCTGAGAAAGCGCCATCCTCGCCGCCGCGCTCTTCTTCTATTCCAGCCATTTGGGCGATGACACTTTCCAGCGCCGCCTCGTGCTCGCGAATGGCTGTCTGTTGCGAGGCGAAGTAGCGATTGACGATCAGTTGCTTGGGCACGAGGTCACAGGCCCAGCCTTTATCAACCGCTTTGCCTTTCTTGTTGGTCTCGATGATGCGGTAGGTTTCAGCCTTCCAGCCATCGGCAGCGATCAGGTAACAATCGTCCTGCATCGTCGTTGCCCAATAGTCCATGAGGTGCTGATAGACGGCGTAGTTGTCGATCAGCAGCTTGCCGGTGTAGTGGGCGAGTAGGTCTTCGGCGAGTTCGTGGATGACGGTCTTGGGGTGGCAGTCGGCTTGCAGGGCCTTGAGCGTTTGCGTGCTGCGCTGCTGCCAGTCGGCAAACAGGCCGCTCATGCTGTCGATGAAGCTGACAAATTCCGGGTGCTCGTAGATGGTGAGCTTGATGGCCTGCTTGGTGACGGCGAGATCGAGGTAGCCGGGGCGATTGGCCTTGAACAGGGTTTGCCGTAGTTGCGGGCAAACATGCCAATACGCCTGCAAGGCATCCACGTCGGTGCTGGGGATGCCGCCTTTCAGATGGCCTTCGATATCCTGAATGTCTTCGGCCTGCTGGCTGTCGATATAGCGCGGGATGTTGAGGTTGAAGTCGTTCTTCTCGATTTCCTCGATGCCGACCATGCGAGAATACTTGGGGTCGCTGTCATCGCGACGGTTGAAAATGTCGACGATCTTGTGGATGTCGCAGTCGCGCAGGCGGTTCTTGGGGCCGTCCTTCATGAAACCGGCGCTGGCGTCGATCATGAAGATTCCCTTACGGGTGTGGGCGTTTTCCTTGTCGATAACGACAATGCAGGCGGGAATGCCGGTGCCGTAGAACAAGTTGGCCGGTAGTCCGATGATGCCCTTGATGTAGCCCTTGCGAATGAGGTTGCGGCGAATGTCGGCTTCGGCATTGCCACGAAACAGAACGCCGTGCGGCAGGATGCAGGCGCCTTTGCCGTTGCTGCGCAGCGAGCGGACGATATGCAGCAGGTAGGCGAAATCGCCCTGCTTGGCCGGTGGCGTACCGAAATGCTTGAAACGCTCGTGCAGGTCATTGAGCGGGTCGAGGCCGGTGCTCCAGCGTTTGTCGCTGAACGGCGGATTGGCGACGACGAAGTCGAAGGTCTTGAGCTGGCCGTCGTCGCTGGTGAAACGCGGATTCGCCAGCGTGTTGCCCTGCTTGATTTCTGCTGTCGGGTTATTGTGCAGGATCATGTTCATCCGCGCCAAACCGGACGTAGCGGCATCCTTCTCCTGACCGTAGAGCGTGACCTTGGCGTGTGCTTCGTCACCCACTTTCAGCAGCAGCGAACCGGAACCGCACGTCGGGTCATAGACGGTGGTGTCATTGGTGGTGACGGCCTCGTGGATGCCGATGATCCGCGCCATGATGCGGCTGACCTCGGAGGGCGTGTAGAACTGCCCTTTGCTCTTGCCGCTCTCGGCGGCGAAGTGGCGCATCAGGTATTCGTAGGCGTCGCCGAGAATATCGTCGCCGTCTGCGCGATTCTTGCTGAAGTCGAGCGCCTTGTTCTCAAAGATCGAAATCAGGTTAGTGAGCCGGTCGACGATCTCCTGACCGCTACCGAGTTTGCCCGGATCGTTGAAGTCGGGCATGTCTGACAGCTTGTTGGCGTTGGCTAGCGGGCCGATGATCTTCTTGTTGATTTGGTCGCCAATATCCGGCTTGCCCTTGAGAGCGACCATGTCCTTGAAGCTAGCACCCTCGGGAATGGTAATCGGCGCGTAGGGAACGCCTGCATACTTGTCGGAGACGTATTTGACGAACAGCAGGACCAGAACGTAGTCCTTGTACTGGCTGGCATCCATGCCGCCACGGAGTTCGTCGCAGGAGGCCCATAGGGATGAATAGAGTTCGGATTTCTTGATGGCCATTTGTATTTTTGTCTTTGCAACGAGCGGTTTCGGGCCGCTTCTGTAGTTATTGCCGAGCCCCCTGATTAGGACGTGAGGATTTTACTCTTGTCAAAGCCTGTTCTTGGTGGAATCCCTCGGTTTTGAAACAGCACAGATCGACCTGTTTGAAAAATCAAGTTGATAGCCGTGCTCGTTCCCTGTTCGTCAGGATCTTTGGGGTATCTTCGCGGCAGGTTATCCATACTCGGCCGCCGCTCAGTTGCCGCCGCTCAAGTCTACGACGATGCCGACGATGATTTTGATCAGGATTACTTGCTTGGCGACGTTTCGGGTTAGCGTGGGCATGGTGAGGCAGCTTGCAACTTTACAGAATCTCGCCACGAAGTGGCCTTTGGCGGGAACTGTAGATTATCGGACAGGTGCTGAATGATGACCAATCTGGCACGTCAATCGTCATCAAAAAGTTCTTTATCGTCCCATGCCTCCTCGGCTTTTCTGGCAAGCACATCGCGCACGCATTGTTCGTACTCTTCACAATATTGCTGCCGCGTATTCTCATCTATGGCGGATTCGTCGCCAATCTCGCGAGCCATGGATTCTGAAAAAAATAACTGAAGTTATCTTCTAATGATGCAGAGAATTCCTTTGCCTCTTCAAGAGTAGTTATTACCGCTTTCTCACCAGAAACACCCTCCCCAATTTCAAAATGATCTTGATCAATAGCCTCAATGGTTAGTCTGAAAGATTCGCGACCAAGATGTTCTTCGACGAGACTGTGAATATCGATTACAGGGGTGCCGCGTCTTTCGGGTAGTTCTTTGACTTCAAAGTTTGTCTTGTGGACGGCATACCTCATGTAGTACGTTGCCAAAGCGCTCATCGCGCATCCGGGTTGATAGACGGCACCTAGCGCTGAACGGTGGCGCTCTATCTCGACCACATCCCATCCCGGGTAAGCATCATCTGCACCCAAACGCGCTCTATCTCTGAATTTTTCGAGATGCACTCCAGTAGGCCAGCCTTTGGTTTCAAAGTGCTTCTCTAGGAAATTTAAAACCTGAATTGAGTTTGTCATGGATTAATGTTCCGATTGACGAGGTCACCAATGAACTTGAGCATTACTTCGGCTTCCCGGCCAGGACTTGTCGGCGAGCCGGCAACCAAGGTGAGGTTCACCAGCACCAGGGAAAGTTCGACGAGAGTAAAGCCGCGTTGCGGCATGAAATCCGAATGGCAAAGCAGAAAACGTCATACTAGCGCAAGGAGCCTAGGGCGAAGATGGATGTTGCTTGAGTCATTCCTTGTTATAAGACACCCCGTGACGCCAAGCCGCTGAATTTGTCTAGATTTCCGATGGCAGTTCTAACCACTTCCGCAATGCGGACCTACGTTCATCTGAAAATCGGTTATCGCTCCAAGGTTGCTCGCTGTCACATTTCGCGCAAGAAACTCTTATCCATCCGTCGCCCAAGTGACTCCCATGCGCCCCGCAGTTCTCGCAAACGTGCTCCGAGCGTTGCCTTACAGCCTCGCGTCGCTTTGAATATTCGGACCCGAGATCGAAAGGAACGTGGGTGCAGAATCGGAGTGTTCCAAACTTCTCCTTGATCTGACGCACGATCGGAATTTCAAAGTCGGTTGCACCAGTCTCTTTTAGTCGCACAGCCTGGCTCTCAAGCCAGTCGGCAAGTTCGCCGATCAATCCTGCCCAGCCGACGCCACATTCAAATCCTCCGCGCTCCGAAAACGGGCAAGGCCAACGTCCCCCTGCGTCAGGATAGTTGTCCCTTTGCCTGATTTAGACTACAGGCATTGAAATGCAGGGGACGAGGAAGAGGACGACGTGAGATATCCGAAGGAACTGAAGCAGAAAGTGTTGTCGCGGATGATGGCGCCGAGGAAC
>JBBQAT010000140.1:0-10955 GCA_038316625.1 Burkholderiales bacterium | reverse complement strand
GCATCATCCTGCTCGCCAAGGGTCGTCTGGTGAATCTCGGTTGCGGCACGGGTCACCCGTCCTACGTGATGAGTTCGTCGTTCGCCAACCAGACGATTGCCCAGATCGAGTTGTTCACCCGCAATGCCGACTACCCGGTGGGTGTCTATACGCTGCCCAAACACCTCGATGAAAAAGTCGCGCGCCTGCAGTTGAAGAAGCTCAACTCGCAGCTTTCCGTGCTGCGTCCTGATCAGGCAGCCTACATCGGCGTGCCGATTGAAGGTCCGTACAAAGCGGATCACTATCGCTACTAAGACGACCAAATCCGTCATTCCGGCGGAAGCCGGAATCCAGCCCCCCTGGACACCGGGCGCTGCATTCCCTTAGCTCACTTTCGCCGGTGTGACGACCAAGGAATATTGATGAAAAAAGAAATCTCGATTGAATTTTTCCCGCCACAGACCTCGGAAGGCGTTGAGAAACTGCGCGTCGTACGCGGCAAGCTGGCGGTGCTCAAGCCCGAGTTTTTCTCGGTCACCTATGGTGCCGGCGGTTCGACACGTGAGCGCACTTTTTCCGTAATCAAGGAAATCGCCGCCGAAGGTTTCAGTGCCGCGCCGCACCTTTCATGCGTCGGCTCGACGCGCGACAACATCCGCGAAATCCTCATGGAATACAAGGCGGCCGGCATCCGCCGCATCGTCGCCCTGCGCGGCGATCTGCCGTCCGGCATGGCCGAAGCAGGTGAATTCCGCTACGCCAACGAACTCGTCGAATTCATCCGCACGGAAACCGGTGACCACTTCCATCTCGACGTAGCGGCTTACCCTGAATGGCACCCGCAGGCACGTTTCCCGCACGACGATCTGGCCGCCTTCGCACGCAAAGCCAAGGCTGGCGCCAACTCGGCAATCACGCAGTACTTCTACAACGCCGACGCCTACTTCCATTTCATCGACGAAGTGCGCAAGCTCGGTGTCGATATCCCGATCATGCCCGGCATCATGCCGATTGCAAACTTCTCCAAACTGGCGCGCTTTTCCGACCACTGTGGCACCGAACTGCCGCGCTGGATGCGGCGCAAGTTCGAGGGACTGAGCGATGACACCGAAGCTATCCGCGCCTTCGGCCTCGACGTCGTTACCGCCTTGTGCGAACGCCTGCTGGCTGGTGGCGCACCGGGTTTGCATTTCTATTCGATGAACCAGTCGGTACTGACGCTCGAAATCTGCCGCCGCCTGAGCCTCGGGTAACTCGACCGTGGCCCGACCGCTCCCTGAACTCGTCGAACACGCCTGCGAACTGTTTTCGCCACTCGGCACAATCCGCGTCAAGGCCATGTTCGGCGGCTGGAGTTTCTACTGCGATGAACTAATCATCGCCATCTTCGCGCACGACGTACTTCGTCTGAAGGCCGACGCGGAGAGTGCCGCAACCTTCCAGCAGGCCGGTGGCGAGCCGTTCCGTGTCACGTTCAAGAATGGCCGCACAGAAACCATGAGCTACTGGACGGTACCTGAAGACGCGCTGGAAAGCCCGACCGAGATGCTGCCTTGGGGGCGGCTTGCGCTGGCCGCAGCAGTGCGTGGACGAAAACCTGCGAAGAAGAAATAGCGTCTGGGAATCCCGCCGAAGCCATCTCCACGCGGGCTATTTCCGGGAGCGCCCACCCGAACTGACCAGCAACACACCGGCCAGCACCAACCCGGTTCCGGCCATCTGCTCAAGCGAGATCGGCTCACCCAGCAGCCACCAGCTGAAGAAGATGGTCAGCACCGGCCCCAATGTACCGATCAGCACCGTCGTTGATGGGCCGATGCGCCGGATCGCGGCGGACAGCATGAAAATCGGCGCAATGGTTGAAAACAAGGCCATCGCTGCGCCATAGGCATAAACGGGTAGCGGTTGAACGAGCGCCGAAATCGAATTCACGGAAAAGAAGTGCAACTCCGTGGCCAGCGTCGAAATGAGCATCACCAATGCCGTGAAACGCACCGAGCCAAGGCGCTGGATCATCGGCGTGCTGCCGGTGAGATAGATGGAATAGGTGAGCGACGACGCAAAGACAAACAACCCGCCGATCACTACCGTGCTGGCCGCTCCGCTGAAATTGAGGTCATGGACGAAGGCCAGTCCGATACCGGCGTAGGAGAGAAGCAGCGCCCCCACTTCCCGCCGCTTGATGGCCCGGCCCATGAACAGCACGCCGATCAGCAGAGTCAGCGTCGGGTAGGTAAACAGGATCAGGCGTTCAAGGCCAGCGGAGATATATTTCAGGCCGATAAAATCGAAGATGCTCGCGCCGTAGTAGCCGAGCAAGCCGAGCACGGCAAGCAAAAGCCAATCACGTCGCGTGAGCGGCGGTGCCGAACGGCTTGACTGGAAGGCGACCCAAGCGAAAACCGGGAGTGAAAACAGCATGCGCAGCGAAAGCAGTGTCACCGGATCGACCGGCGCGCTCTGCGGTACGGCATAGGCCAGCTTGATAAGGATGGCCTTGAACGAGAAGCCGAATGCAGCGAGGATGGCAAGAGTCACTCCGATGCGTTCGGATGACCAGTTTTTCCAGCAAGAGCGACCGCTCATCGTCACCGTGCCGACGCCAAAGCGCTGACTGGCAGAAGCCTGCCTTCTGCTAAAACGCCACTACCGCTCATACCCGCTTCAGCAACAATTCGAACTGATCGATCGGTAGCGGTGTGCCAAACAGGAAACCCTGAAAACTCAAACACCCCTTGCTTTTCAAGAGGCTGAGCTGTGCTTCGGTCTCCACGCCTTCGGCAATTACGTCCAGATTCAGGCTCTGGGCCATGGCGATGATGGTGCGTACAATCGCTTTGTCGCTGTGGTCGTCGGCGAGGTCGCGGACAAACGAGCGGTCGATCTTGAGCTGATCGAGCGGCAACTGTTTGAGGTATTGCAGCGAGGAATAGCCCGTACCGAAGTCATCCAGCGAAAACCGAACGCCAATTTCATTCAGCGCATTCATCGTCGACACGATGTCGTCGACGTTCTCCAGCAGCATGCCTTCAGTCAGTTCAAGCTTGAGCAGGTTCGGGTTGACGGCATGGCGTTGCAGAACGGATTTCACCTGCCCGACGAAATCAGTCTGGTGAAATTGCTTGGCGCTGACGTTCACCGAAAGAATGAGTTTGCAGGTGAGCGGATTTTCCTGCCATGCCCGGAGTTGTGCGCAGGCTGTTTCAAGCACCCATTGCCCGATGGGGCGAATCAGCCCGGTTTCTTCGGCCAGCGGGATGAAATCATCGGGAACCACCAGACCGCGTTCGGGGTGAACCCAGCGAATCAATCCTTCGGCACCAAATGGCGTGCCCGACGAATCAACCTTGATCTGATAAAACAGCCGGAACTGCTCGTTATCGATGGCCTTGCGCAGTTCCACTTCGAGGACTGAACGCGCATCGATGGCATCCTGCATCTGCGGATCGAAAAAGCGCAAGGTGTTGCGACCGGCCCTCTTCGCCTGATACATGGCGATGTCGGTCTGCTTCAGCAGATCCTCGACCGTCTGCGAGTCGTCATTGAAAAGCGTAGCGCCGATGCTGGGTGAACTGAGGTATTCGTAGGTACCCAACTGGTAGGGCTGGTTGAGCGTTTCCCGAATCTTCTCACCGACGGCTTCGGTCTGCGCCGCCGCCTCCAGGGGGACTCTGCTCAGATCCTCAAGCATCACCACGAACTCGTCGCCGCCGATGCGCGCGATGGTATCGCCTTCACGCACACAGTATTCCAGACGCTTGGCAACTTGCTGCAACAGCAGGTCGCCCATATCGTGGCCGAGCGTATCGTTGAGCGTCTTGAAATTGTCGATATCGATGAACAGCAGGGCACCGGTTTGCCCGTTGCGCATTCGTGCGGCCAGCGCCTGATGCAAGCGCTCCAGCAGCAACCGGCGGTTTGGCAGGCGAGTCAGCGGGTCGGTGGTCGAAAGCGACTGTAACGTTTGATTCATCTTCTCAAGCAGCGCGTTCTGCTCGGCAAGTTTTCGGTTGGCGTTTCTGAGTTCGTCTTCCTGGCATTTCCGGTCGTTGATATTGAAGGTCACGCCAATAAAACGCTTGCCACGCTTCATGCCACGGCCACTCATGATCCTGCCGTAGTTGGCATACCAGATCCATTTTCCAGTCTTGGAAAGCAACCTGAACTCGCTTCGGTATTGCGGTTTTGCGCCGGTCACATGGTCGTTGATGGACGCCTTGATCACTGGGACATCGTCTGGGTGAACGATGGAAAACATGTCGTTCATGTAAGAGAACGCTTCTTTCTCGCTATACCCCAGCTCGGCAAAGGTTTTCATCGCCTTGCGCGTGACATCGCCGGTGAGCAGGTCGTTCTCCCAAAGGTCGAGTCCCGCCGCTTCCAGGGCAAGCTCCAGCCGCTCCTTGTTTATGTCCTGCTCCCCCATCCCGATCCCCAGAGCCCATCTCAAGCAGAGCAAGGGCTGACGCGCCCGTGCCGATCAATCCGGTTATCGTAACATTTTAGATTCTTCTACAGGCTTCATTTGCGATAGCAAACAGTGCCAAACAGGCCTCCAACAACGCACGACGCCTGATAACCTTTACGCCCTGCCGGAATGCCCCCAGAATACGAAACTCCTGCGCATGAGCAAAAAACAACGACATGGCCGCGAAAGAAGCTGTAGCCCGGATCAAAATCAACAAGCTGCTGGAAGAATCCGGCTGGCGCTTTTTTGACGACGCCACGGGCAAGGCCAACATCGCGCTTGAATCCAAGGTCAAACTGAGCAAAGCGGCGATCAACGAGCTTGGCGAGAACTTCGAAAAGACCGCCAACGGCTTCGCCGACTTCCTGCTGCTCGATGAAGATGGCAAGCCCTTGCTTGTTCTCGAAGCCAAATCCGAAGGCAAGAACCCGCTGGTCGGCAAGGAACAAGCGCGCGAATACGCCAAACACGAGCAATGCCGATTCGTCATCCTCTCAAACGGCAATCTGCACTATTTCTGGGATCTTGAGCAGGGCAACCCGCACCTCATCACGCGCTACCCGACACCGGACTCAATCAAGGGCTACCACGCTTTCCAGCCCAACCCGCAACGGCTGATGACCGAGCCGATTGGCCGCGACTACATCGCCCTCACGCAGCGGCCCAACTACGCAGCGGAAGCAGGCTGGAACAATGCCGGCGAGCGCGACGAATTCATCCAGAAAAACAAGTTGCGCTTCCTGCGTGACTACCAGAAGCGCGCCGTTTCGGCGATTCAAGATGCCGTCGCCGAAGGCCACAGCCGCTTCCTGTTCGAGATGGCGACCGGCACCGGCAAGACGCTCACGGCGGCAGCCGTCATCAAGCTCTTCCTGCGCACCGGCAACGCCCGGCGCGTGCTCTTTCTCGTCGACCGCCTCGAGCTTGAACATCAGGCCAACAAAGCCTTTGGCGAATATCTCAAGAACGACTGGAGTACGGTCATCTACAAGGAACGCCGCGACGACTGGCGCAAGGCCGAAATCGTCGTCACCACCGTGCAGTCGCTGCTGTTCAATGACAAATACCGACGCCTGTTTTCGCCGACCGACTTCGATCTCGTCATTTCCGACGAAGCGCACCGTTCCATCGGCGGCAACGCCCGCGCCGTGTTCGAATATTTCGTCGGCTACAAACTCGGGCTGACGGCCACGCCGCGCGATTACCTCAAGAAATTCGACTCGGCCAAGCCAAGCACCCGTGATCCGCGTGAAGCAGAACGCCGGCTGCTGCTCGACACCTATCGCACCTTTGGCTGCGAGTCCGGCCAGCCGACTTTCCGCTACTCGCTGCTCGACGGCGTAAACGAGGGCTATCTGATCAATCCGCTGGTCGTCGATGCACGCACAGACATCACCACGCAGTTGCTGTCCGACAAGGGCTACGCCATCGCCGCATCGGAGGAAAACGGCGCCGAAAGCTTCTTCCAGAAGGATTTCGAAAAGAAATTCTTCTCCGACGCCACCAATCGCCTGTTCTGCCAGACCTTCCTCGCCAACGGCCTGCGCGACCCGATCAGCCACGAATTCGGCAAGGCCATCGTCTTTGGCGTCAGCCAGAACCACGCCTCCAAGCTCACGCAAATCCTCAACGAACAGGCCGACATTCTCTGGCCGGAAAAATACCAGTCCGATTTCGCCGTGCAGGTCACCTCGCAGATTCCAGACGCCCAGCAATACACGATCAACTTCACCAACAACAAGTTGCTCGGCTCGGCGAATTTCCTCGATGCCTACAAGACCAGCAAGGCGCGCGTCTGCGTCACCGTCGGCATGATGACCACCGGCTACGACTGCCCGGACATCCTAAACCTCGCCCTCATGCGCCCGGTGTTTTCGCCGTCCGATTTCGTCCAGATCAAGGGACGCGGCACGCGCAAGCATGAATTCGGCGAACAGCTTTTCGACAAGCCGCTCAAGGCACAGATCGGCAAGCAGGATAAAACCCGCTTCAAATTCTTCGACTTCTTCGCCAACTGCGAATACTTCGAGGAGAAGTTTGACTACGACGAAGTGCTGAAACTGCCGCCCATCGCCGCAGGAGAAGGCGCGGGAGGCGGCACGACCATCGGCTCCAACGGCGAATACACCCACGCCGGCGACGACGCCCTGCGCCACCTCGCCGAACAGCCCGTCGGCCCGCAGGGCATGAAGATCGACCGCATGTTCTTCGAATCATTTGAGGCCACCGTCAAGGCCGATGCCGACCTGCAAGGCTACGTCGACAACGAACAATGGGATCAGGCCGTCGACCACGTCGCCAATCACCTGCTCGACAAGCCCGCCGAGTTCTACACACTCGACAAACTGCGCCGCGCCGCCGGCGTCGACCGCCGCCTCACCCTGCGCGAGATTCTTGAAAAGATCTTCGGCTTCATTCCCGGCTTCAAGAGCCGCGACGAACTGCTTGACGACGAATTCCAGAAATTCCTGCTCGACCAACCGCCCGAAACCCTGAGCAAACACGCTGACGCCATCGTCGCCCTGCAATACTTCTTCAAGGCCTACGCCACCGACAGCCACCTGCGCGACACCATCGAGCACCGCCGCTTTACCGAACTCAACGTCAATCCCGCCTTCAGCATGGCCGACTTCAAGGCCGTACCCAAGGAATGGCGCGAGCGGCTGCCGGAGTACATCCGGGATTACGTGGCGCTGAATCTGTTCATGTAGGAACTCAAAACGAAGCCAAATCGGCTACGAATGTAGCCCAAATTGCCACATCAATTAACCAACTTGCCAAATTCACCAAAAAGGTTAATATCTGGACATGGAGAAGAGAACGCCGCATTGCCCGTTGAGCGTAATCAAGACCTTGATCGAAGCCGGAAAGGTCCGCACAACGCAATCAGCGCGAACCGGGGCGGCGGCACTCGATCTGGACTACCACGGAATGCTGGCGGTAATTCAGGCCTTGAAGCCGGGCGACTTCTACAAGTCGATGACGACCCACGCCGATCACCGGCTATGGCAGGACGTCTATCGACCGGCAACGGAAGTTGGCGACATTTATCTGAAACTTACGGTCATCGATGACGTGCTGATCGTATCGTTCAAGGAACTATGAATATGAAATGCCCTGTTTGCGGTGCAGCAGAACTGATTCACGACACACGGGATATTCCCTATATCTACAAGGGGGAGTCGACGGTGGTTTCTCAAGTCACCGGCGACTTCTGCCCCGCGTGCGACGAATCCATTCTTGGCCCCGTCGAATCGGAGCGCGTTATGGATGCGATGCGCGCGTTCAACAAGCAGGTAAACGCCGCCATCGTCGATCCGGGCTTCATCGCCAGTGTGCGCAAGAAACTGGCTCTGGATCAGCGCGAAGCCGCCGAAATCTTCGGCGGTGGCGTCAACGCCTTCTCCCGCTACGAGAACGGCAAGACCAAGCCACCGCTGGCTCTAGTGAAACTACTCAGGGTGCTCGACCGCCATCCCGACCTGTTGAACGAAATCCGCACGGCGTGACACCTCCTTCGTCATTCCGGCGAAAGCGCCCCGAAGGAAGTGCCCTTGGGGTGCCGGAATCCAGGGACTCACGTACTGGACCCCGGCTTTCGCCGGGGTGACGGATTCTTTAGCCCCCAATCCGAAAGCCACCCACCCCTCATGCTCGACGCCGAAACCAAACGCCGTATTGACACCTGCCGCGACATCCTCGTCGGCAAGGTGCCGGACCCGAAATCGCAGGTCGAACAGATCACCATCGCGCTCATCTACAAGTTCATGGACGACATGGACACCGAAGCCGCCGACCTCGGCGGCAAGCGCAGTTTCTTTGCCGCCGACTACGCCAAATACGGCTGGGCGCGGCTCAAGGCGCCCGAACTCTCCGGCAAGGACAAGCTCGACCTCTACGCCGACGCCATCGGCAAGATGAACGAAAACCCCGGCATCCCCGCGCTCTTCCGCGACATTTTCAAGAACGCCTACCTGCCCTACCGCGACCCGGAAACCCTGCGCGCCTTCCTCAAGGAAATCGACGGCTTCACCTACGACCACTCCGAACGCCTCGGCGACGCCTTCGAATACCTGCTTTCCGTGCTCGGCAGTCAGGGTGACGCCGGCCAGTTCCGCACCCCGCGCCACATCATCGACTTCATGGTCGAGGTCATCAACCCGCAGAAGCACGAAAGCATCCTCGACCCGGCCTGCGGCACCGCCGGCTTCCTGATTTCCGCGTGGAAACACATCCAGAAGCAGAACACCAAAAAGCGCCCCGGCGACCAGCTCACGCCCGACGAACGCCAAAACCTCGCCGCCAATATTCGTGGCTACGACATCTCGCCGGACATGGTGCGCCTCTCGCTGGTCAACCTCTACCTGCACGGCTTCACCGACCCGCACATCGTCGAATACGACACGCTGACCAGCGAAGAACGCTGGAACGAGACCGCTGACGTCATCCTCGCCAACCCGCCCTTCATGTCGCCAAAGGGCGGCATCAAGCCGCACAAGCGCTTCTCCGTGCAGGCGACGCGCTCCGAAGTCCTGTTCGTTGACTACATGGCCGAACACCTCAGCCCCAACGGCCGCGCCGCCATCGTCGTGCCCGAAGGCATCATCTTCCAGAGCGGCACCGCCTACAGAAAGCTGCGCGAAATGCTGGTCAAGACCTCGCTGGTCGCCGTCGTCTCGCTGCCGGCCGGGGTCTTCAACCCGTACTCGGGCGTCAAGACCTCGATCCTCATTCTCGACAAGCGCCGCGCCAAGACCTGCGACTCCGTGCTCTTCGTCAAGGTCGAAAACGACGGCTTCGGCCTCGGGGCGCAACGCAGGGCGGTGACGGGGAGCGATCTGCCGGAAGCGAAGCGCTTGCTCGATGCTTTTTTTACGGCACCGGAGGCGTTCGAGAATGGCGCAGCGGCGCATAAGGTGGCGCGGGCGAAGATAGGACAGAACGGGGAATGGAATTTGAGTGGGGATCGCTATCGGGAGGGTAGTGACAGCACGAAACAGCATTGGCCCATGACTGAACTGAGGGAAATCATCGACGAGTTGGAGTCAGGCGTGAGCGTCAACTCGACATCAGGACAAGCCACAGAGGGCGAGATTGGTATCCTCAAAACAAGCTGCGTTACTGCCGGTATCTTTCAGTCCGAGGAGCACAAAGCAGTAGTGCCTGATGAACTCACCAGAGTTCGCTGCCCTGTCAGAAAAAACTCCATTATCATCAGCCGTATGAACACCGAGGCGTTGGTTGGAGCCAATGCTTACGTTGATAGCGACTACCCGAACCTCTTCCTTCCGGATCGCCTCTGGCAAACCGTCATATCCCGGACTGACGTCGAGGTGCGTTACATTCAGCGGGTGCTTGCGTCAAGTGCTTGTCGCAGCCGCATCAGTGCTGTCTGCGGGGGGACCAGCGGCAGCATGAAGAACATTTCGAAGCCGCAACTTCTTGCTCTCCAAATCCCGCTCCCGCCTCTCGCCATCCAGCAAGAAATCGTCGCGGAAATTGAGGGCTGTCAGAAGATTATCGACGGCGCGCGGCAGGTGGTCGAGAACTACCGGCCACGGATCGACGTGCAGTCGGATTGGCCACTGGTTCGATTTGAATCCTTGTGTGAAATCGTCAGGGGCAGTTCGCCTCGGCCACAAGGAGACCTAAGGTACTTTCAAGGCCCGATTCCTAGGCTGATGGTGGCAGACATCACCCGAGACGGAATGCACGTAACACCGAAAATAGATTCCTTGACAGAGGAAGGCGCCACAAAAAGCCGCCCGATGAAAGCGGGAAGTATTGTGATGGCAGTCAGTGGCAATCCTGGCTTACCAGCTATCCTTGACGTTGATGCGTGTATTCATGACGGATTTGTTGGATTTCGTTCCCTTGATTCCAGCCAAATCGACCCGGAGTTCCTCTATTACGTTTTGCTTTGGAATAAGGAAGCCCACAGCCTGCAATCGGTTGGCGCGGTGTTCAAGAATCTTACGACCGATCAGATTCGTGAGTTCCTGATACCTACCCCCGACCTCGAAACCCAACGCGCCATCGTCGCCGAGATCGAGGCCGAGCAGGCGCTGGTCGATGCCAACACGCAGTTGATCTCCCGCTTCGAGGCGAAGATCAAGGCGACCATTGGTCGGGTTTGGGGTGGTGGCGAGCAAGCGCGGCTGTAACCCGCATGGATAGGCGTTATACGGACTTAAAACCTGAAGAACGCCGTATTCATTGGCTCTCCGCGATGCCATGTTGCAGATCGGCTGTTGACGCGGCTTTCAGGGAAAGCTCAGCGTGTAGGTTGGGCTGAGCTTGCGAAGCCCAACATTGCCGGTGCGTGTTGGGCTTCCTGCGTCAGCCCAACCTACACGCTGCTCACCCTTCGACAGGCTCTCAAGAAACAGTAATTTGTTCATTTAAATTCAGTGGGTTAGAAATGCATATTGGGAGATTGTCGGCATCATGCGGGAGCGGGAACAGGCTGAGGGGAGAGCACCAGGCCGAGTTCCTGTGCACGCTT
>JBBQAT010000139.1:0-10971 GCA_038316625.1 Burkholderiales bacterium | reverse complement strand
GATGACTTCCTGCGGAGCATGGCCGCACAGAACACCGGCCTGCTCAATTCGCAGGGCGCGCGCCTGGAACTGCATGCGGAGCCAAGCCTATACTGGCATTTCGACGAAGATTTGGTGGCCGGAGTAATCGGCAATGCGCTGAACAATGCGATGCATTACACCCGCGATTGCGTGCACCTGATCGCCCGGGAGCACCAGGGCGAACTCGAATTGCGTATCGAGGACAATGGTCGTGGGTACCCGGCGTCCATGCTGCAAGAGAGCATCGACGGCATGCGTAGCGTCGATTTTCAGGGAGGCAGTACCGGTCTGGGGCTTTATTTTTCGGACATCGTTGCCCGAATGCATCGCAATCGCGGCCGTGTAGGCAAAATCAGGCTGGATAACGGCGGCACACTCGGCGGAGGTTGTTTCGTTATGTATCTGCCGTAGTTATGTCCACTGCCTTGGCCGCTATGGCGAATAACTACACCGCACACAGACACGGTTTGTTTTTATAGGCACTCAAAAAAACATGGCACTAACCTCGATCACCTCCGCGTCGCCGGAAATGGACTTTTCCGGAAAATCCTTCCTCATTATCGATGACTTTCAAGGCATGCGCAGCATCTTGCGCGACATCCTGCGCAGTTGCGGAGCCGACGTCAAGAAGATAGCCGCGGCGGCAAATGGATACGAAGCAATCAAGCAACTGGTCAGTGAACGTTTTGACGTCGTGCTTTGCGATTTCAATCTGGGACCGGGGAAAAACGGGCAGCAGATCCTTGAAGAGGCCAAGCTCTCCACCCTGATCGGCCCGGCCTGTGCATGGATCATGGTCACCGCCGAGAAGACCGCCGATGCGGTGACCGGCGCGGCCGAATATCAGCCCGACGCCTACTTGCTGAAACCGATTACCGAATCCATCCTGCGTCTGCGTCTGGCTAAGATCTGGGCCAAGAAGGAAGCCTTTGCGGAAATCGATCAGGCGATGAAACGCCTCGATTATCCCAAGGCGATCGGTTTGTGCGATAAACGATTGGTATTTGACAAAGCCAATGCCACCGATCTTCTGCGCACGAAATGCGATCTTCTTTTCCTGAGCGGCGACCTAGAGCGCGCCCGGCAAGTGCTGGAGATCATTCTTTCCGAGCGCGATATTCCTTGGGCGAAAGCCGGGCTGGCCAAGGTCTTCTTCAGAACCGGCGAGTTTGCTGAGGCCAAAGCCCTGCTCGAAGAAACGCTTCGGGACAATCCATCCTTCCTCGAAGCACACGATCTGCTGGCCAAGACCCTGCAAGCCCAGGGGAATCTTGAAGGCGCCGCGCTGGCACTGGAGCGAGCGGCCAAACTGTCACCGAACTCGGTCATCCGACAGAAAAACCTGGGCGACGTCGCCCTCAAAATGGGAAATTTAGAAAATGCCGAGCGCGCTTTTCGCAAGAGCGTCAACTTGGGCGAAAACTCGGTGCTGAAATCGCCGGATGCCTACATTGGTCTGGCCAAGACCTGTAGTGCGAACGCCAACCCCGAAGAGGCGCTCAAAGTGCTGAAAAAACTCACCAAAAGCTTTGATAGCGAAGAGGTTCGCCTGAAGTCGATGGCGGCCGAAGGCCTGGTGCATCAGCAAAGCGGTAATACCGACAAGGCGAAAGAGATCGCAAGCAACTTGGGGCAACGGATTGCCGCTAGCGGCGTTCGTCTGGATAGCGGGAGTGCGCTGGAAATGGCTCGCCTAATGATGGTCACCGGCGAAATAGATCGCGCAGTGGCCCTGTTGCAGAGCGAAGTCAAGAACAGTCCGGATAACGCCGCCCTGTTGAGCGAGGTGAATGAGATTTTCGTTCAGGCGGAAATGGGCGATGAGGGCGCGCGCTTGGTCGAGTCTTCCAGACGCGAGGCGACGGAATTGATGAACCGGGGCGTACTGCTGGCGCGTGACGGCCAGTACCAAGAGGCCATCGAGGCCATGCGGTATGCACGGCAAGGCATGCCTACCAACGTACGCGTGATGTTCAACCTGGCTTACGTGTTAATTACCCATATGCAGAAAAACGGGGCTATGCCGGAACTCGTCAAGGAAGCCCGCGCCAGCCTGCTGGCCGGCAACGCCCTGGCACCGGGCGTTGCCCGTTTTACGCAATTGACGGCCTTGTTAAACGAACTTGCGGCCTCGTTTTGAGCGAGTGTTGATCGCCATTCGCTCTCTGCTCCTTGTTACCGGATCAAAACGCGCCGCATAATTGTTGGGGGATAGCAAGATCGAGGCCGATAGCACCCTGAAAAAGCCTCTGGGATGGCGCCGCAGTCACCACCTTGTAATGTCCTGGGCCACATGAACGCCCTCCCATACGAATTATCCGAATGTCTTGTCTGCGTCAGACAAACGTCATTCGTAAATCGGCAACATGAATGACGCCAATGGGTCGAGACACGGCGCGCCTCACACAAATTTGATCCAGGTTTTCATGTCTTGTTCTGCAGTCCTTGCCGGGTGCCACCTATTGCCCACCGGAAAACACTCTGTCCACCAGCGCAGCAAAATCCTCTGCCAGCGGCGCGGTGAGCACCAGCGCTTTTTTACTGAAGGGGTGTGTCAGTCGCATTTCAAGGCAGGCCAGTAGCAGGCGATGGCAGCCAAACAACTCCTGAAACAGCCGGTTGTGCCGTCCCTTGCCGTAGGTGGCGTCGCCGATGATCGGGTGGGCGATATGCTTGAGGTGCCGGCGGATCTGGTGTCGGCGGCCGGTTTCCGGTTTGAGTTCGAGTAGTGCGTAGCGGCTGGTCGGGTAGAGGTCGACCCGGTGCGCTAGCTCAGCAACCGCCAATCGCCGGTAACGGGTAACGGCGCTTTGTGCTTCGCCGATGGTGTCGGGTGAGCGAAACTCGTAGTCGTCAAACTGGCGGGTGAGCGGATGGTCGATGACCCCCGCTTCGGCTGAGTGGCCGCGCACGACGGCGAGGTAGGTCTTGTCGATCTGCTGCGTTTCAAACTGCTTACCGAGCTCGCGGCCAATGTCGCGGTCGAGCGCAAAGAGCAGTACGCCGGAGGTGCCGCGATCAAGGCGATGCACGGGGTGAACGTACTGCCCGATCTGGTCGCGCAGGATCTGTACGGCGAAGCGGGTTTCGTGGCGGTCGAGTACCGTGCGGTGGACCAGCAGGCCCGCGGGTTTGTGGATGGCGATCAGGTGTTCGTCGCGGTAAAGGATGTCCAGCGTTTCCTTCACTGATGGACGTCCTTTTCCGGGAATTCGCCGTCAAGGTAATACCAGCGCCCGTCTTCGCACAGGAAGCGGCTGGTTTCGTGCAGACGGTGGGCGCGGCCGGCGACCCGGTAGCGCGCTACAAACTCGACGATGGCGCTGCCGTTGCCCGTGGACTCGTGCCTTTTGATTTCCAGACCGAGCCAACGCATCGTGCCGTCGTCGCCAAGTTCAAGGGATGGCGGGCGTGTGCTGGTGTGCCAGGTGGCTAGCAGGTAGGGCTCGAGGTCGAGCACGTAGGCGCTGTAACGCGAACGCATCAGGGCCTCGGCCGTTGGGGCCGGGGTGTCGGCATGGAAAACGCCGCAGCAGGTAGCATAGATTTTCGGCAAGCCGCAGGGGCAGGGTGTTCCGTTGGTTCTTTTTTGAGGCATGATTATCCGCTGACCAGCACGTTCTGGCCCTTGAAGACCAGCGGCAGCGCGATCAGGAAGCGGGTCCCCTCGCCGGGTTCGCTGCTGACTTCCAGACGGCCACCGTGCTTCTTGACGACGATGTCGTAAGATATCGAGAGGCCGAGACCCGTCCCCTTGCCGACAGGCTTGGTGGTGAAAAAGGGCTCGAAGATGCGGCGCTGAATTTCTTCGCTCATCCCGTGCCCGGTGTCTTCTATCTCAAAGCACACATGATCACCTTCGAGCCTTGAGCGCACGAAAATCGTGCCGCGTACCGGAATGGCCTGTGCAGCGTTGACCAGCAGATTGGTAAACACCTGATTGATCTGTGCCGGAATGCAGTCGACTTTCGGGAGATCACCCAATTCCCGGATAACCTCGGCTTTGTATTTCAGTTCGTTCCAGACAACGTTCAGCGTACTTTCCATGGCGGCGTTGAGATCGGCCAACTGGCGCCCGGTATCGTCGATCCGCGAAAAATTCTTGAGATCCTGCACGATCTTGGCCACCCGGCTCAGTCCTTCCTGTGATTCGGACAGGAGTTCAGGAAGATCCTGGCGTAGAAAGGCGAGATCCGCCCGCTGGCGTGCTAGTGCGATTCGTTCAGCCACACCTTGCTCATAGGCGTCGACGAGCGCCAGCAGTTGATCGGCGTAGGTTTTCAACGACGAGAAGTTGGAGGTGACGAAGCCGATGGGGTTGTTGATTTCATGCGCAACGCCGGCGGCCAGCTGACCAATGGCGGCCATTTTTTCAGATTGCAGCAGCTGGCTCTGAGCCTCGCTCAATTTCTTGTTAAGGATCGTTAATTCGATCATCTGCGACTGCATTTTGGCTTCGGTTTGGCGGCGCGCGGTAATGTCGCTGGAGACGCCAAAGGTTCCGATCGCGTTTCCCTCTACGTCGCGCAAAGGGACTTTTGTCGAGGAAACCCAGTTGTCGGGTCTATCGGGCCATGTTTCCTTCTCTTCCGTCCGCAAGGACTGATTCGAGCGAATGATGGCTTGTTCGTCGTCGAAGGCCTGGCGTGCATGATCATCGGTGAAGAAATCGAAGTCGGTCTTGCCCACCATTCTTGACGGATCTGACACGCCAAACGACTTGGCCATCGCTGCATTGACCAGCAAGAAGCGGCTATCGAGATCCTTGAAATAGATGTGGTCCGGGAGCGTGTCCATCAGGGCTTGCAGCAAGGAGTGCTCATGCGCAAATTCTTTTTCCGCCTGTCGGCGTTCGGTTATGTCTTCTCCGGAGCACATGACACCCACGATTTGTCCGGCAGCATCCGTCAGCGCAGATAAGTGCCAGGCGATCAAACGCAGTTGCCCCGTGCCGTCAAGGACCGCGTAGTCCAATTTTGCCTCGCCCGATGGATTGTTACTGGCGGCGATTTGTTGAAACGTGCGCAGCGCTGCGTCGGTTTCGGCCGAGGGCGGGACAAAATACTTGAACCAGCGCTTGCCGAGAAGTTCGCTCTCGCTTTGTCCGAGAAGGGCGCATCCGGCGCGGTTGGCCATCGAGACACGGCCCTCGATATCCAGAGCGATGAAAATCGTCTGCACGCTATCGAGATAGCGCTGGTTGCGGTCGCGCGCGTTATGCAACTGCTGGGTGGCGAACAATAGATCCTGGTTCTTTTCCTCAAGCCGTCGCTCAGCTTCCTGGCGCATCGTACGCTCGTATTCAAGTTGCTGCTGCAGTCGGGCGAGTTCCTTGTCGCTCATGTCGATCTTCTGATGGAGATTCGTTGATGCATCACTCAATGTCGAATAAACCGAAAAGATCAGCGTGAAAAATTCAATGCGCCGACTTTACGACAATTGAGTTTGCTTGTCAGCGAGCAATCATTCTTTCTGCCAATTGGAGACATAGCGTTTCCGGGCATTGCTCAAATGGCGATGCATGGCCGCACGCGAGGCTTTGGCGTCACCGCTCTTGACCGCTTCGAATATTTCCCGGTGCTCGATAATGGCCCGTTGCCACACCACTTCATTATGGAAGTGATTCTGCAAGCGGATGTAGAGCGGAGACTGGCGCATGACCCAGAGCGTTTCCATGGTCTGCACCAGCGCGCTGTTGCCGGTGGCTTCGGCCAGGCTGAAGTGAAACTGGTGGTCGTAGTCCAGGTGCTTCGGATTGCTGGCCGAGCAACACACCATCTCGCCCATGATGCGGGACATCGTTGAGATCAACTCGGGTGACGCCTGTTTGGCGGCGAGCGCTGCGACCTCCGGTTCAATCAGATCGCGCGCATACAGAACTTCGAGCGGTCCGGGAGCGGGCAGGGCGCTGATGTTGGTTGAAACAGACACGGGCGCTTCGCCCGACGCCAGGGCGGTATCCTGGCGTTCCAGAACGAACACGCCGGTACCGCCACGGATCGCGACCCAGCCTTCCACTTCCAGCGCAATCAGCGCTTCGCGAACACTCGGGCGGCTCACGCTCAGCTGCACGGCGAGCAGACGTTCGGCGGGCAGGCGCTGTCCGGGTTTGTATTCGCCGGCGTCGATCAGGCGGATGATCTGGTCGGCGATCTGGCGATAAAGCCGCCTGTTTTCGATGATTTCGATGGGCATTTCGGTTCCTGGAAATTGATTTGGAATTGGGCCGACTGGCCTTACCAGTTAGCCTTGCACGAGCGCAATTTGCTGTCAAGACAATTGATCCGACAATTGATCCGATTGGGTCGAAAATCTACAGGATTAGCCGCCTCCCGCAGCCTGTGCAGGGTTTTCTCTAAAGCATTTTGCTTGCCAGGTCTTCGCCCGGGACATAGCATGCAGGGCTTATGTCCCCGATCCTTACTGAAACCGCCCGTTCCGAAAGTACGGCGATCCTGCGTCGGTTGATCGTCATGCGCTGGAGTCTTCTGGCGGGGGAAATGGCCGCCATCCTGGGACTGCCAGCGCTGCTCGATATTGCGTTGCCTCGCTGGCCGATGCTCCTTGTCGTTGCCTTGCAGGTGCTGGCTAACGGGCTGGCGGCACGTCGTCTCCGGTGTGCCATCTCCATGGACGATGGCCAACTCTTTGTTCAACTGGTGCTGGATATTGTCGCCCTTTCGGTTTTGATGTTTTTCAGCGGTGGTGCAGCCAATCCGCTTATCTCGCTGCTGTTGCCACCGGTAGCCATTGCCGCGCTGGTCTTGCCGGCTCGTCTGGTAGGGGGCATTGCCGGTCTGGCAGTGGCTGCATATTCACTGCTAAACATCGTTTATCTGCCGCTGCCGATTGCCGACGCCGGGCGCGCTGCCCGGCTTCACCTGGGCGGCATGTGGTTCACCTTTGTCGTTTCGGTCACCATGCTGGCGTGGTTTGTCGTGCGCATGACGGCCTCGATCCGGCAGCGCGATGCCGAACTGGCGGATGTCCGCGAAAAATCGCTGCGCGACGAGCGAGTGATTGCGCTCGGTGCGCTCGCTGCGGGTGCGGCACATGAACTTTCCACGCCGCTGGCAACGATGGCGATCATCACCGGTGAACTTGAACACGATGCGGCACTGGGCGAGGACGCCCGTGCCGATATCGTCCTGCTGCGCAAGCAGATCGCGGCGTGCAAGGAAATCATCAGTCGTCTGGCCGAGCAGGCGGGAGCCGAGCGCCTTGATTCGGCTGGCTCGACACGAGCTGATCGATGGCTGGCTGATGTGCATCAGCGTTGGCTGGAACTTCGTCCGCACGTCACAAGCGAGTTGGAATTGACGGGCAATGCGCCCGCGCCGCTGGTCATTACCGATACAGCACTAGAGCAGGGCTTGCTCAATCTGTTCAATAATGCCGCTGATGCCGGACCGGTGGTGGATGTGGTGGTGGACTGGGACAGCGAGTGGCTGACGATTGAAGTCCGCGACAAGGGCCCGGGATTTGCTCCCCATGTTCTGGAGAAAGCCGGTCGGGCGCCGTTTCCGGGGCATGCCGGCGGCAGCGGCATCGGCCTTTTTCTTGCTCAGACCGCCATTTCCCGCCTGGGTGGCCAGCTCACCTTGTTCAACGATGGCGGTGGTGTCGCACGCATTGAGCTGCCGGTGCGAAGCACTTCCTGAAAGCCGACAATGGAAAGCATCCTGGTCATTGACGACGACGAAACCTTCAACGCTGTGCTGACGCGTGCGCTGAACCGGCGCGGGTTCGACGCCGACGGCGCAACCGATACTCAGGCCGCTCTGGCGCTGGCGCAAGGCAAGCGACCGGCGTGCGTGGTGCTCGATCTCAATCTGGCGGGCAGTTCTGGCTTGGCGCTGATCGAACCGCTCTTGGCGATCAATGCCGACTGCCGCATCGTCGTGCTCACCGGCTATGCCAGCATCGCCACCGCGGTCGATGCCATCAAGCTGGGTGCGGTGCAGTATCTGGCCAAACCGGTCGATGTTGAGGCCATCCTGGCCGCGTTCGACGCGAGCGACCGGCCCAATACGGACGAGGTACCGAATTCCGAACCGCTCTCGGTAAGCCGCCTGGAGTGGGAACACATCCAGCGCGTACTGCATGAAAATGGCGGCAATATCTCCGAGACGGCGCGGGCACTCAAAATGCACCGGCGAACACTGCAGCGCAAACTGGCCAAGCGGCCGGTGAAGTCGTAGTTTCATCCACCGGGAATGCTTGGCTGCGCAACGCCTGTTCGCGCACCCGGCGAAATTCAGCCAGTCTCTATGGGCCTGATAGTCAATAAATACGGGCTTCTCGCAAGACGCTTTCCATGCCTGCAATGACATTTGACAGTCGATGAAAGGGCGAGGATAGTTGATCGCCTGTATCGCCTGTACCTCACATCGCGGAGTCCGGTTTGAACCCTGTTCGTTCTTGATCCGCATATCAGTTCTTTTTTGGGGAGTCATCATGAAAAAACAATTGTCATTCGTCCTGCTTGCCGCATTGACACTGGCTGCGCCGCCAAGCATCGCCGCGCCAGCGGTCGCTAAAAACGTCATCTTCCTGCTCACTGACGGCACCGGGCCTGAAGCCTGGCCGCTGGCGCGGTGGGTGAAGGGGAGTCCTCTTGCGGTTGACAGCATCCTGACCGGAGCGGTCCGCACCTACGGTGCCGATTCCATCATCACCGACTCAGCTCCCGGTGGCTCAGCTTTCGCCACCGGCTTCAAGGGGTCCGACAAGGGAATCGCAGTCGCTCCGTGGAACGTCACGATTGATGCCGCCAAGACCGATCCCGCCAAAAAATACCTTCCCCTGGCCACCTTGATTGAGGGGGCACGGCTGACTGGCCGGGCGACTGGCATGGTCGCCACCTCCAACGTCCAGCATGCAACGCCTGCGGCGTTTTCATCGCACTGGCATGACCGCAGCAACTACAACGAAATTGCCGAGCAGCAGGTTTTTCAGGGAATCGACGTGGTCCTTTCGGGTGGAGCCCAGTATCTCCTGCCCAAGGAGATCGCCGGCGGAAAACGGGAGGACAAGGAAGATCTCGTCAATGTCATTCAATCGAAAGGTTATGCCTATGTGACGGACAAGTACGCCATGTCTTCGGTCAGTTCTGGAAAGCTCTGGGGAGCGTTTGCCCCCGACGCCATGGCCTATGACGTGGATCGCGCGGACCTCGCCCGGCTGGAGCCGTCGCTTGATGAGATGACTTCGAAGGCTATCGAATTGCTGTCTGGCAGTCCAAGTGGCAAGAAGTCCGGCTTCTTCCTTTTCGTCGAAGGCTCCAAGACCGACTGGGCAGCGCATGCGAATGACCCAGCGGGAGTTGTCTCTGAACTGCTGGCCTTTGACAAAGCCGTCGGTGCCGCCCTCGATTTCGCTAGAAAGAACCGGAATACCCTTGTCGTCGTGGTTTCCGATCACGGTACGGGCGGTCTTTCGATTGGCACGGTCGAGGACAAGAACTATTCGATGACGGATGACGACAGCGTCGTCGGCCCCATGCGCAAAGTGAAGAAGACCGCCGAAGGTCTGGACGCACTGCTCAAGGGTGAGCCTGCACCGGATCGCATCAAGAGCGTGCTGGCCGGGGAGTGGGGGATCAATGATCTTTCGGAAGGCGAACTCAAAGCCATCGTTGATCTGGTGGCCGCCAAGAAGCCGACCATGCCTGCCACAGTGGGCGCCCTCTCGCGGCGTGCCCGTCTGGGTTGGACCACGGGAGGTCATACCGGCGCGGATGTTTTCCTGTTTTCCTACGGCCCAGGTCGGCCGACGGGTCTGGTAGAGAATACCGATGTGGCAATGTCCATGGCCAGCGCGATGAAGGTGGACTTCGGCAAACTCAACAAACGACTGTTCGTGGATGCTCTGGAGACGTTTACGGCCATGGGTTATCAGGCGAGCATTCAAAAGACCGATCCAGCCAACCCGGTGTTGCTCGTGACCAAGGGGGACGCCAAGGCCGAACTCCCGATGTCCCGGAATACGCTGAAGATCGGCGATAAGACCAGGGATCTTGAAGGCATTGTCGTGCTCGCCGACAAACTCGGTAAGGTCTATGTCCCGCAGCAAGCGATAGATATCGTGAAGTCCAGCCTCAAGTAATCAAGGCAAAACTTTGCCATCTCCCCGCCGGCGCGGTGGGGAGATGGCAAAGCGGCCGCTGGCGTCGTGGCGTTTGAAAACACGGCTGCTCTGGGAGTCAATAAATACGGGCATCTCGCAGGTGATGGCCGCTAGAATGACGATCCATGCGGGTTTCGGGCATGGCCTCTCGAAGATCGCATATCCTGGAAGAAACAGTCTGTTGGGCTTCGCAAGCTCAGCCCAACCTACGCACTTTGCGCTACCCAGCTATTCCAGGTTTATCTACGACCGTTTCAAGCCGGGGTTAAATCGGCGCTTCAAACACAAACGGCACTGCAATGCGCCGCCGTCCGGTTTCGACCACCAGCGTTGCCCGCCAGGCCATGCGGCCGGTGACGCAGACAGGAAGTATCGTCTCGCCGGTATAGCGCCCCTCGCCAGAAGCAACAAGCGTCTTTCGGTTGAAGCCCATGTTCATGTCCACGCCGGCCAGGTCGAATTCAATCTTGCTGGCGTCGATGCCTGTCATCAAAACGCTGACCTGGACGGGTTTCATGACCGGAATCGGATGTGGCGACAGACTCAACTCAATACGGCCACCACCGGGAATGTCCGCATGGCAGGCCTGCGTGTGCAGGTCGCAGCCGGCCACCGGTTCAACCGTCAGATCGGCCTTGGCCAGCAGCAAGGGCGAATACTTGTAGCCGACGACGGCAATGATGGCCAGAGCCAGGATGATCGAGACATCGACGAGGGAGAATGGACGGGGCATGGCAACAAGCATCGCCGAATCAGCCCGTTCCCGCAATGGGTGTGACAAAATGCCGCAGGCTTCGAAGCGACGAGACGGACTAGGATTGG
>JBBQAT010000138.1:0-11047 GCA_038316625.1 Burkholderiales bacterium | reverse complement strand
CTTGAGCAGCAGCGGCATGACGACGATCGCCGCGAGGGCGACGGCCAGCACATAGCTGGCCGAGAGAATCAGCAACCAGCCGCCGAGCGCGGCCAGCACTTTCGCCAGCCACAGCACGCCCCAGTCGGTGAGCCAGGTCATCGGCGGCTGCGCGATGAAACTGGTGATCAGGCGCTCGAGGAGAAAGACCGAGAGCGCGATCATGACGAGCAGGGCGAGCGCCGCCGGCGTCAGGATATAGGCCCAGACGCGGCCGCCGCCAAGCGTCGCGAAGCTGCGCCGCAGGGCAATAATTATTTCCGACATTGAGACCTCCGAAACGGCGATAAACGACGAAGAACACGAAGAGAAGCAATGAATGGTTTTGGCATCGGAATGCGATCGACATATTCCGCTTGATATATTGCAGCAGACCCAATTCTTTCCCTACGGGGAAGGGGGCTCCGATCATCAAGCCGCCGCTTCTGGTCGTGCCGAACATTAATCTGCGCCTCCGGCTCTGTCGCCGACGCATCTCTTACGTCCATCAATACCCCCACTCCTGATGCGCCAGAGGCAAGCTGTTCAGCATCTCTCGATACCGGCGCCAGTGCGGCATGTGGGTGTCCATCAACCCCATGAAGCGGTCGTTGTGATGGCGCTCCACGAGATGTGTGAGTTCGTGTGCCACGATGTATTCAAGGCACTGTAAGGGCTTCTTGGCGAGATCGGTGTTGAGGCGGATATTTTGCCGGCCGGGGCTACAACTTCCCCATTTCGTTTTCATTTTTTGCACGAAGAACTTGCCGGCCTTTACGCCAATAATGCGTTCCCATTTAGCGCACAAGGGCGGCATGACGGACTTGACCTGCTCGCGATACCAGGCGTCGAGAATCGCCTGCTTCCTGGCGTAGCTGGTTACAGGACGGACTTGAAGAATCATCTTGCTGTGCTTGAGCTCAACGCTCGGCGCGGCTTCCTTCTCAACGATCTTGAGCAGGTAGCGTTTTCCCCAAACGTAGTGGCTCTCGCGGTCAAGGTATTCGCGGGGCGTTTCGCGTTCCTGCTCGCGCAGCTTTTTCTGCTGAAGCTTGATCCACGCCAGCTTAGTGATGGCGAACACGCGGATGGTGTCGAGGTCCATGCGCAAGGGCGCGGCGATGCGCACCTTGCCAGCAGGGGGGAGCACGCTCAAATGGATATTTTTGATGTCTTTTTGCACCACGTCGACGGCAATGTCGCCGAGATGAATCTGCGTGGCCATCAGTATTCCGTCTGCCGCCGGATGACGAGGAAAAGGCGTTCGACCTCCTCAAAGTTGTGCAGTATCTCGTACAAAGCGGCCTTGATGATGTTTTCCCGGGCCTGATTTCCGCGCCAGCCGTCGGGGCGGACGTGTTTGATGGCGTTGTCAATTTTCAGCGCCAGGTTAAGAAACTCGTTGTCTCCAGCATTGCCATAGGTCGCAGACGGCTGAGCGAGAAGATGCGCGCCAGGTGAAGCCGCCTGCTGTTTGAGCAGGTTGTAAAGGGCGCGGCGGCCGGGCGTACTCAATTCGGCCGGGGTGTCCTCAGCCAGCCCGGCCTCAACCCGCTTTGCCAGTTCAGCGATTTGCTTGAGGTATTCCTCGTACTCGATGGCATTGGCTTTGCGCGCGGCGATGATCTCGTCGAGCAGCGCCGACATCTTGGCGTAATAGGCCGGGTCGTTCAGGTGTTCCTTGATGATCTTGCTGCGCACGTTGTTCTCGATCGTCTCGGCGACGGCTTCCTTGTTGCCTTTGAGTCCGCTCGGCAAACTGTTGATCGCATTCGCAATGCCGGACTTGACGATCAGTTCGAGGAGCGGCATATCGCCGAAGGGCGAGATTGTCCGCGGTTCGCTGGCCTCGATGTAGGTGTCGATGAGGTGGCGCATGTCGGCCTCGTAGGCTTTCATGTCCAGCTTTTCGTCGGCGGCGTTGCGAATGATCTCGCGCAGCTTCAGATAACGATCAATCGCCTGTTTGATGCGCTGGACGTCGATGTCGCTGTAACCAGCCTTGCCGAGGTCATCGGAGATATTGGCGTAGGCGCGCACCAGCGCCACCATCGCTTTATAGAATGCGGCGCGTTGCGTCTCGTGCGCCTTCAGGTCGTCGGGGATTTCTGTGTTGCCGCAGAAGTAGTGGATGTGCTCCAGCTCACCCTTGGGCGGCGCCACCGGTTCGCAGAGCAGCGCCACGGCTTCCAGCGCGTTGTCCAGCCGCTCGCGGCCCTTGCTCATGCGGTCTTGCAGCAGCACATCGGGGTCGACACCGCCAGCGCTTCGGTCGAGTTCGGAGGTATAGACGGCAATCGCGTTTTCGACCTTCTTGAACAAGTCCTTGTAGTCGACGATATAGCCGAAGTCCTTGTCGTCGCCGTCGAGGCGATTGGTGCGGCAGATCGCCTGAAACAGCCCGTGATCCTGCATTTTTTTGTCGATGTAGAGGTAGGTGCAGCCCGGCGCGTCGAAGCCGGTGAGCAGCTTGTCGACGACGACCAGCAGCTTCATGTTGGCCGGCTGCTCCTTGAACAACTGCTTGGCGTGGTCTTCGTAGGTTTCGGTTTTCGACTTGCCGGGCAGCGCCGAATTTTCCAAAAGCGCGTTTTGCAGCAGGCTCATGTAGGTATTGTAGATGAACTGCTTGTCGGTCTCGCTATTGGCGCCGGTCTCTTCGAGCGTGATGTCCTGCGCCTGCGGGTTGTACGAGGTGACGACCGCGCACTTGCCCTTGAACACCGTTTTCTGGAACAGCTCGAAATACTTGCACGCCTCGTAGATGCTCGAGGCAACAAGGATGGCGTTGCCGCGCTGGTTGGACAGGCGGGGCTTGACGCCAAAGTCGAAAACAATGTCAGTCACTACCCGATCCATGCGCGACTTCGAGCTGAGGACGTTCTGCATGGTGCCCCACTGCTCGCGCAGCGCCGCTTTTTGCCAGTCGTTCAAACCCTTGGTTTTGGCGTCGAACCAGGCGTCGATCTTGTCGTTCGAACCAAGCTTCTGGTCGATGTCGCGCGCCTCGTAAACGAGGTCGAGCACGACCTGATCCTCAACCGCCTCGCTGAACTTGTAGGTATGGATGTAGCCGCCGAACACTTCGTTGCTGGTCTGCTTGTCCTGTTTGAGCAGCGGCGTACCGGTAAAGCCGACGAAGACCGCCTCATTGTTGTCACTGCGCATCAACGCCTTCATCGTGCGGTGCAGCTTGCCGCTCTGGGTGCGGTGGCACTCATCGACGAACACGAAAATCTCGCCGACCGTCGGGCAGCGTTGGGATTCGAGTTCCTTGATGAACTGCTCGAAGTCATCGACGTTCTTCTTGCCGAACTTGTGCACCAACGAGCAAAGCAGACGCGGTGCGGTTTGGCCGAGCTGCGTCATCAAGTCGCGCCCGCTGCTGGCGCGGGTCATCGGATAACCGGCGGCAATGAAAACGCCTTCGATCTGCTTATCCAGTTCGTCGCGGTCGGTGACGATCACGACACGGGCGTTGGGCTTGTTCTCCAGAATCCACTTCGCCAGCAGCACCATGACGATGCTCTTGCCGCTGCCCTGCGTGTGCCAGATGATGCCGCCCTCGCGGCGATGAACATGCGCCTGCGCCGCCTTGATGCCGAAATACTGGTGCACGCGCGGCAGCTTCTTTCTGCCGCCATCGAAGAGCACGAAATCGTGCATCAATTCGATTAGCCGCGCCTTGTTGCACATCTTCAGCAGGTACTTGTCGAGCTTGAAGCGGCTGTTGTCGGCCTCGTCTTCTTTCCAGTTCAGGAAATACTTTTCTTCGGTCTTGATGGTGCCGTATTGCAGCCCCTCGGAATCACTACCGGCGAAGATGAATTGCACGGTGCTGAAGAACCATTCGTTGAATTCCGGCTGCTGGTTGGAAATGTTCTGCCGGATGCCGTTGCCGATGGAAACGCGGCTGTTCTTCAACTCCACCACACCGACGGCGATCCCGTTGACGTAAATCACCAGATCGGGCCGGCGCTCGAAATTGCCGCGCAGCGTCACTTCCTCGGCAACGGCGAAATCGTTTTGTTCAGGGTCGCTCCAGTCGATCAGCCACACCGTTTCGGTGTTCTCGCCCGCCGCTGCTTGCACCTGCACGCCGTAGCGCAGCAGGCTATAGACTGCCTTGTTGTTGTCGTAGAGACTGCGATTCGGGTTGCTTGCCTCGGCATGCAGCCGGTCGAGGGCGCGGCTGATCTGCGCCGTGCTGTAACCGCGCTTGGCGAGGGTGGCGCTGAGTAGCGTAACTTCGATGTTGCTGTTGCTCGGGCGGTCGGTCCAATCGCCGAGCCTGCGGTAACCCAGCTCGTCGCGGAACAGGGCGACGACACGGTTCTGCGTGACGCGTTCTGGCTGGCCGATGGTGCTCATTTCAACACCTCCCACCGGCCACCCTTTTTCGGGCCGACAAACCGCAGTTTCTGTTCCTTGACCAGCTTTGCGGCCGCCCGCTCGACAGCGCTCGCCGACTTGCCAATCGCCGCCGCCAATTCAGCCAAGGTCATTTCCGGTCGCGTTTCCAGCATCGCGAGAATTTGCCCCGGCGTCTTTACCAGCGTTTGTACCGGCGCTTCTACCGGCGTTTCTACCGGCGTTTCTACCGGCGTTTCCGCAGAAACGGCCGCCTTGTCGCCCAAGGCCGTGTTCAAGTGCGCCGGGTTCGCCTTGAAAGTCAGCATCAGTCCCGACATGCTGGCATCGAACAAGGGCGCGGGGGCGTCGTGATTCGCACACTCGCGCAGCATTTTCTCGATACCGCGCCCCCAGGACTCGACATAGCCGGCACGGAAGAACGCTGCTGCCAGCAAGGGGTTGAACGGATTCGACGGGTGCTTTCCCAGCAATTTTTCCAGCGTCCAGCGCTCGGGCAACTGGCCCGGATTCCAGAGCACGATCTGATGCTCGTACACGCTGATCTGGATCGGAATGCCGCAGCCGTAGTCCTTATGCATCACCGCATTGAGCAAGGCCTCGCGCAGCGCAGGCATGGGAAACAGAAAGGTTTCCAGCCGCTGCAAACCCTGATAGCTGATGTACGCCTTGAAATATTTAGCGCGCAAGGTTTCCAGCGTTTTTTCCACCTGAGCGAACAGGTCGCCGTGAATTTCGTCCTGATAGCGCAGGTCGTCGTCGGTGACGAAAAAGCCCAGCTTGATGTAAGCACCCGACACAAAGCGTTCTGGGTCGTTGCCAAACAGCAAGGCAGCGGCCCGCTTCAGGAGTTGGCCATCGTCCAGTTGCAAGCTGGCCAGCAAGACGGTGTCGCTGTCCGCCAGCACCTGCTCATCGACGCGCCCGCTTTTCGCCGCCTTGTCGCGGAACCTTTGCAGGGCGGCAGGATTGAGGTCATTCACCGTCAGGCGCGGCAGCGGCACGCCATCCCAATGCAACCCTTGCTTCTTGAGCAGAAAACGCGACAAGGCCGCGCCCTTCAGCTCCTGCTTGGTGCTGCCGCTACGATAGTGGTATTCGCCTTTGTAGCTGATGGGACCGGGGTAAGGCTCCACCACGATCTCCAGCAACTCCTTGCCGTCTTCTTCCACCAGATTCACATCGACCATGATGCCCAGCACATCACGCACCTTGTTCGGAATATATTCCATCAGCCTGGCCGCATCCGGCACACCCACAGCCTGCCCGGCATCGTTGCGGCCGATCATCAGCACGCCGCCGTCGGCATTGGCAAAACCGCAAATCCAGCGCAGATACTCGTCGCGCCAGGACTGCTTCCATTCGCTGCGCTGGTTCTCTTTCATGGCAGGCGAATCTCCCCGGTGAGCAGCTTGTGCATCATGCCTTGCTTGATGGCGCGAGTTTTGGCGAGTTGAGTTTCCAGTTCGGCGAGTTCGGCGTCCATGTCGGAGAGGACGGCGGCGATGGCTTTCTGTTCGGAGACTGGCGGCATCGAAAAAGTGAACTTCTTCATGTCAGAACCGTAGAGGTGGAACACTGTTGAACCGGTAACCAGTTGAAGAACCTGATCTTCCTCGCGGCGAATGACGTAGCTCAAGAATGAGCCGTAAAGTCTCCTTACGCCCGAGCGAATAACAAGGATGTCACCCCCGAGAATTACGCCATCAACTGTCACGCAACTTGCCTTAGCCAACCCTCTCGGGGTCACATCCGATGTTGGCATCAACACGTCGTTTGCAATCGAACGGAACGCATCCCGCGAACCATTTGTGCGGCTGATGATCCCGCAAATTGTTTCTGGGTATCGCGTGAACAGCTCGCCGTAATGGATGCAGGGTTCTGCACCATTCGGGACGAGTGCACTTTTCGGCAGACCCTTGCCTTTCAGAAAAGTCGCCACTTCTCCCAACCGCTTCACCTTCCACTCCCCACTGAACCCCGGCAGGCGCTTTTTGCCGGTGAGCAATTCCTGCATGGTGCCTTGCTTGAGGTGGCGCTTTTTGGCGACCAGTTGCTCCAGCGATTCGATGAGAGCATCCGCATCACTCAACGCCTCGGCGATGGTTTCTTGTTCGAAAAGTGGAGGAAGAGGAACCGGTAAGGTCCGCAAGATACCGAGATTGACATGAGGTACACCTGTCTGAATCGTGTTTAGCCGAATACTCTCTTGCCCCCCTTTACTGCCAAACCAACAATAGAAAAAGTTTGGGTCAGCGATGCCACGATTGAGCGTGACTTTCATTTGGCTTTGGGAAATCAAGTAGCGCCGAAAGGGTTTATCTGGCGCGAGGCTAACTTGCCCCAACGTACCTCGCTGAGTGAAAAGCACGTCTCTAGGGCGAGCGAGATTTGCTTCAAGTGAGTCAGCCTTTTTCTGTGTCACGAATACATAAGGCCCCTCCAGCCAACGCCTCCCCATGTTTTGTCCGCGAATGACGGGAATACCATCATCGACATAGTCACGAGAAACAAGGTCCGACCCAAACGGCCCGCCGACAATGGCATTGCGAACAGTTGCCGCAAGGTCGTTGACAGAAACGCAATTCCAATCCTCCGGAATCACCCCCACCTCGGTTTGCTTGTACCCCGGCTTCAGCGCCATGGCAGCACTCCCAAACCAGACAGTAACTGGCCGAAAGAGGCATTGCCCCGATTTTTTTGCGACCTTGGTGCGTCCCTGTGGGACAAGTTGTGCCCGGCGTTCATGCGTCCGACTCCGTGTCGGCACCGCCCAAGCGGCGCCGGGCAAAGTTCGCGCTCAGGCTTTGTAGTTGGCGAATGGCGGTGGCGTTGAGTTTTTGCAGACGCTCACCCTGCGTCAAGCCCATCTGGATGAATTCGGCGTTGAGGCTTTCGAGGTTGGCGAGCACCAGCAGTTGCTCGATGTCGGCGTCGTCGCGCAGGTTGCCGGGCTGGTTCGGGTTCGGGTTGGCGTCGCGCCATGCCTTGGCGGTCTGGCCGAAGAGGGCGACGTTGAGCACGTCGGCTTCGTTGGCGTAGGTGATCCGCACCTGTTCAGGGGTGATGGCAGCAGGGATCAGGTGGGCCTTGATGGCGTCGGTGTGGATGCGGTAGTTGAGCTTGGTCAGCGTGTGGTTGAGGTTCCACGCCAGCGACAGGCGGCGGTTTTCGTCGTCCTTGAGGCGCTGGAATTCCTTGATCAGGTAGAGCTTGAATTCGGGGCTGAGCCATGAGCCGAACTCATAGGCGATGTCCTCGTGCGCGTAGGTCCCGCCGTAGCGCCCCGCCCGTGCGGCCAGCCCCCGGGCACCGGTCAGTTCGCACCATTTCTTTGCCGAGAGGAAAAAACTGTTCCGCCCCGCTTCGTTTTTAATTCCCTCGAATTCGAGGGAATTAAACGCCGGGTTGTTGAGTTGCTCCCAGACGCCCAGGAACAGCACGGTGTCCTTGTTTTTCAGCCATTGCTCGATGAGTGCGCCGCCGCCATCGAAATGCCTGACCATGTCGGTCAGGGAGATGTAGTCCCCTTCGTCCTGCGCGCGGATGGCAATGGCGGTGCCTTGCACGGTGATGCTGGATTGCTTGCCCTTGCTCATGGCCTCCCCTCGCTCAACCAATATGTGGGAAGCCTTCTCACATTTGTGCGCCGCTGAAAAGCTGCGACACCGTCGCACGTTTTCGCACCATTGCATCCACACCACCAAAGCGCGGTCTTGCAATGCCTGCGTGTGCTTCTAAATCCATCGAATTCGATGGATTTTAATAGTGGCGAATTCGCCACAACTGGATGCGCGAGTACAGTGCCCGTCATGGCTGAAACCCCATTTTCTTCAGGTGCGCCGCAACCTTGGCGCCCAAGCTGGCAACCTTGTCGGTCAGCACCGGCAGCGGTACCTCATACCGTTCGGCCAGTTCCTTGACGCGCTGGGTCAGCGTCTGGCTGATGCGATCCATTTCGCCATGGATGGCGGCGGCGATGGCGGTGAGCCATTTGTCTTCAACCACCAGGGTCTTGATTTCGGCATCAGAGAGCTTCGGGTATTGGGCGTAGGCCAGCGCGTCGAGTTCGGCATCAAGGTCCTTGAGGGCTTTCTTGAGGTCGGCTTCCTGCGTGTTCAGTTTCAGCCAGGCATTGAGGGTGGCGGCTTCGTCTTTGGCGTCCTTGTCGTGTTTGATCTCTTTCAGCCGGGCGGTGACGTTGGCCTTGTTCACTTTGTCGAGTTCGGAGAATGCGCCATCCTCGCCACCGTGTTCTTCTTCCATTTCGGCCATTTGGGCGACGACGCTTTCCAGCGCCGCTTCGTGCTCGCGAATGGCAGCCTGCTGCGCGGCGAAGTAGCGGTTGACGATCAGTTGCTTGGGCACGAGGTCGCAGGCCCAGCCTTTGTCGACCGCCTTGCCCTTCTTGTTGGTCTCGATGATGCGCGTGGTGCCGGCCTTCCAGCCATCGGCGGCGATCAGGTAGCAGTCGTCCTGCATTGTTGTCGCCCAGTAATCCATGAGGTGCTGATAGACGGCGTATTTGTCGATCAGCAGCTTGCCGGTGTAGTGCGCGAGCAGTTCTTCGGCCAGCTCAAAGATGACGGTCTTGGGGTGGCACTCGGCTTGCAGGGCCTTGAGCGTTTGCGTGCTGCGCTGCTGCCAGTCGGCAAACAGGGCGCTCATGCTGGCGATGAAGGTAACGAACTCGGGATGCTCGTAGATGGTGGGCTTGATCGCCTGCTTGCCGACGGCCAGATCGAGGTAACCGGGGCGATGAGTTTGGGAAATGCGCTTGAACAGCGTTTGCCGTAGCTGCGGGCATACATTCCAGTAGGCCTGCAAGGCATCGACGTCGGCACTGGGGATACCGCCTTTCAGGTGGCCTTCTATATCCTGAATGTCTTCGGCCTGCTGGCTGTCGATGTAGCGCGGAATGTTGAGGTTGAAGTCGTTCTTCTCGATTTCCGCGATGCCGACCATGCGCGAGAATTTTGGAATTTCCAAGCGTTTATTGAAGACGTCGACGATCTTGTGGATGTCGCAATCGCGCAAGCGGTTCTTGGGGCCGTCCTTCATGAATCCGGCGCTGGCGTCGACCATGAAGATGCCCTTGCGCGTGTGGGCGTTTTCCTTGTCGATGACCACGATACAGGCGGGAATGCCGGTGCCGTAGAACAGGTTGGCCGGTAGCCCGATGATGCCCTTGATGTAGCCCTTGCGAATGAGGTTGCGGCGAATGTCGGCCTCGGCGTTGCCGCGAAACAGAACGCCGTGCGGCAGGATGCAGGCGCCTTTGCCGGCGCTCCGCAGGGAGCGAACGATGTGCAGCAGGTAGGCGAAATCGCCCTGCTTGGCCGGTGGCGTGCCGAAATGCTTGAACCGTTCGTGCGGATCATTGAGCGGATCGAGGCCGGTACTCCAGCGTTTATCGCTGAACGGCGGATTGGCGACGACGAAGTCGAAGGTCTTGAGATGCCCGTCGTCGCTGGTGAAACGCGGATTCGCCAGCGTGTTGCCCTGCTTGATTTCCGCTGTCGGGTTGTTGTGCAGGATCATGTTCATCCGTGCCAAGCCGGACGTGGCGGCATCCTTTTCCTGTCCGTACAACGTGACCTTGGCGTGGGCTTCGTCACCCACTTTCAAGAGTAGCGACCCCGAGCCGCAAGTCGGGTCATAAACGGTGGTGTCGTTGGTCGTGACGGCGTCGTGGATGCCAATGATCCGCGCCATGATGCGGCTGACTTCGGCAGGGGTGTAGAACTGGCCCTTGCTCTTACCGCTCTCGGCGGCGAAGTGGCGCATCAGGTACTCATAGGCGTCGCCGAGAATGTCGTCGCCGTCTGCACGGTTTTTGCTGAAGTCGAGTGACTTGTTCTCGAAAATGGAGATCAGGTTGGTGAGCCGGTCGACGATCTCCTGACCGCTGCCGAGTTTGCCCGGATCGTTGAAATCCGGCATGTCGGAGAGCTTGTTGGCGTTCGCCAGCGGGCCGATGATTTTCTTGTTGATCTGGTCGCCGATATCCGGCTTGCCTTTGAGGGCGACCAGGTCCTTGAAACTGGCGCCGGCGGGGATCGAAATCGGCGCGTAAGGGACGCCGGCGTACTTGTCGGAGACGTATTTGACGAACAGCAGGACGAGGACGTAGTCCTTGTATTGGCTGGCATCCATGCCGCCGCGCAGTTCGTCGCAGGATTGCCAGAGGGAAGAATAGAGTTCGGACTTCTTGATCGCCATGGGCTGGTTTCTTGTTGGTTTAGTGCCAAGCACCGGAACGCGATTACTTTACCTTATGGCCGGTACTGGACAAAGCGATTGCATCGCTTTGTCATGGTTGGCGCCGCCTGTGCTGGCCGGTCGATGCGAGCGGCCCCGGCGCTGGAAAATGAACACGAGGAAATCATCGCTGCGTCGCCTGTCGGGCGAGTTCCCCAAGCATCTTGAAAGGCCGTCGCCTGGGCCTCGTCGGTGAAGCGCCTTAAAGGTTCATTTGATCTTCGTGATCTCCTTGCCCTTCGTGGTTTGAATCGACTTACATTCCCTCCCACATTTTCTGCAGGCGCTTGGTCGACACCGGCGCCGGGGTGCGCAGTTCCTGCGCGAAGAGCTGGACGCGCAACTCCTCGAGCAGCCAGCGAAACTGCTCGACCTGCGGGTCGGCGACGCCCTGTTT
>JBBQAT010000137.1:0-11116 GCA_038316625.1 Burkholderiales bacterium | reverse complement strand
GCCAAGCACGCCGAGGATGTTGAACGTGTTGCTACCGATGACGTTGCCGACCGCGATGTCGCGCTCGCCGCGCAGCGTGGCAACGACCGATGTCGCCACCTCGGGCAGCGATGTGCCGGCGGCGACGATGGTCAGGCCGATTACCATTTCGCTCAAGCCGAGGGCCCTGGCCAAGCTTACCGCCGCATCGACCAACCAGTGTGCGCCGAGCACGAGCAATCCCAGGCCGCCGGCGATCAACACGAGCTGCATGCTCCAGTGGCGGTCCCACGCTGCGCCCGCCGGCGCGCCAAACTCGGCCGCGTATTCGTCGTTCGTGCTTTGGGTCTCTTTGCGGCTCTGCCCGATCAGAAACCCGGTGTAAGCAACGAGCAAGCCGAATAACAGCGCCCCATCTAGACGGCTGATGCCGCCGTCCAGTGCCAGCGCAAACAACAGTACCGAGGCGCCGACCATGATGGGCACCTCCTGGCGGATCAATTGGGAGGCAACCACCAACGGTGCGATGATTGCCGAGGCACCCAGAATGAACAGGACGTTGAAGATGTTGCTGCCGACGACGTTACCCAGCGCGATGTCGACCTGGCCGCCCCATGCCGAACGCACCGAGACGGCCAGTTCCGGCGCACTGGTGCCGAACGCCACGATCGTCAGGCCCATTACCAGCGGTGAAATGCCAAAAGAGAATGCCAGCTTCGAGGCGCCGCGGATCAGGACTTGAGCGCCGCAGACCAGGCTGACGAGGCCCAAAGCGAAGATCAGTGCATTCAATTCAGGCTCTCCTTGAAGTCAATTGTATCTGCCCTAACGATCATGGAGGGCATAGATTTGAATCTGCTTTTGCCGAAAAAATCGCACGCAAAGTGCAGCCGAACGCAGCTGGACGCAGCCGAATTGGCGCTGGCATTCCTGCTTTTCGATTTTGAGATCATGGTAGCCGTCGGTACTTGCCTTCATAAAGGCATCGGCCGCAATGAGGAAGCCGGCGGTGCCGGCCACCGGGTCTTGAATAGTTTCGCCGATTCTCGGCTCGACCAGGCTGACGATGCTGTCGATCAGCGGGCGCGGGGTGAAGTACTGGCCGGCGCCGGACTTGGTTTCGGCGTTCTTTTCGAGCAGGCCTTCGCAGAGGTCGCCGAGGCCGTCGCGCGGGGCGGAGAACCAGTCAATGGTATCGATGCTCTTGATCAACTGTTCGAGGTGGCGCGGTTCCTTGAGGCGCGTCTGCGCGTCGGCGTAGAGGGCAGCGAGCAGCGGATCGGTGCTCTTTGAGAGTTCGAGCAGGGTGGCGCGGTAGTAGTTGAGCAGGTTGAGGCCGGAGAGCTTGGCAATGGCCGGCCAGCGGGCGCCTTCAGGCAGCTTGTGCGCGGCGACGCCGCTTTGGGCGTTTTCGTGCTCCATCTTGATGAATAGCAGCAGCACCAGCTCGGTGACGTAGTCGGAGTAGTTGATGCCGTCGTCGCGCAGGACGTCGCACAGGTTCCAGAGTTTGTGGACGATTTCGTTGTTGCTCATGGTTGTTCCGATGGCCTTGGGGGTGAGCCGAACAAATGTCTTGTTTGGCTCATTTGTTGAGCTGTTTGCCAGGCGTGAAATCAGGGATCGCACGCACCATGAATTCGTTGAAGAGCGGCACGGTGAAGGCCATGTCGCCGTGAGCGGGGCTGTAGACCATTCCCTTCTTGATGAGTTTGGCACGCACCGGGCCGATGCCGCTGACGGTGGTGCCCAGAGCGATTGCGATATCGCCTGTGCGCTGACTGCCGGGGCCGACATACGCCATGGCGCGCAGAAAATTCTTCTCGCTCGGGGTGAGGCGGTCGAAGCGGACGCGGAAGAAGTTTTTGTCGAGCCGGGTGACGACAACTGGCGTCGTCTGCTGAACGATTTCCAGCGTCACGGGGCTACTGGCTGCGCGATTCCATGCCTGATAGCCCCATTCCTGAACGAAGTAGGGGTAGCCGTGGGTGAGGCGGAAAATCTCCTGAAGTGCACTGTCCTTGAACTCAACGCCCATGCTGCTGGCTGGATCGCGCAGGGCCTTGGCGGCGTCGGATTCCGACAAGGCGCCGATGTCGGGGAAGTTGAACAGGCGTTCGGCGTACGATTTCGATTCGCCTGCCATGCCCGCCAAGACAGGCAGGCCTGCCGCCAGCAGGACCAGCGGCAACTGCTTCTGTTGTATCCGGTGCATGGCCATGATGATGGCGGCCAACTCTTTCTGGCTAAGGTACTGGATTTCGTCAATCAGGATGACGACTGCCGTCTGCCGCTCCTGAGCGGCCTCCGCGATGGCCTGGAAGAGGTTGGGCAGGTCGATCTCGATATCGCCACTATCTGCCGTGCCTTTGGCGGGCTCGATGTCGAGACCCAGGGCGACGTCGCCGACGGTGAGTTTGATGCTGCCAATAAAAGCGCGCAGGACGGCCAGCCCGCGTTTGACCTTGTCGCCGGCACCGGCAAGGCGATCCAGATCAAACAGCAAGCTGCGCAGCGCCGGGTAAATGAGCTCACCGAGTGGTTTTTCTTCGTGCGCTTCGAGCAGGATGGATTGATAGCCGGATGCCCGGGCCATGCGCTCGATTTCGTTGAGCAGCACGGTTTTACCCACCCCGCGCAGTCCCGTGAGCAGAAGACTTTTCTCCGGTCGCCCTTGTTTGATGCGCCCGAGCAGGATGCGAGCTTCTTCCAGCAAGGGATCGCGCCCGACGAGCTCGGGCGGCGGCGCGCCGGCACCAGGAGAAAACGGGTTGCTGATCGGGTCCATGCGGCCGCCTTTCTACTCTCTATCAATACATACCAACCTATAGCACAAACAAGATATACATTGATATAAGTTGATAGGGACTGGCTCAGATTTTCGGCACGGCTATGCCAGCAATGCCATTGGGGTCAGTGTCCAATGGCACTACCTTAAGCCGCATAATTTGTGTGTCGCCTGCCGCCTGCGCAAGCGTTGGCGCAAGACGTGGCGAGGTTGGGTAAGCAATTTGCAAGGCTTGGGTCGTCGCTTGACGGCTCGGGGTTCAACACGATCTGGGCGCACCGGGAGAATCGCTTGGGCGATGGATACCAAGACAATCGCATGACGCCGTTACCCAGATTGTTGAGGGTGACGGCGTCGATGAACGTGTCGCTGCCGTCGATCAGGCCGCGGTTGGTCAGCGTGTTGGCCGACGTAGCGTTGAGCCGTAGCGTCGGCGCCTTGATCGTGCCGGAGGCTTCGTTGTTCAGGGTCAGGCGGCGGGCAAGGCCAACGGCAGAAGGCATTCGGGAGACTTGGGCGCGGGCCGATAAGCTCATGGAAAGTTTACGTCAGTGATGCCTTGGAGACGGCTGGGAACATAATGAATTCCAAATGATTACGACCCCTTTAACGCTCCACGACCCGAATGGCGACCTTAAGGGCACGGCTTTCCGCCTTTGAATTACGAGAGTTTTATCGTGGAACGAAAAACAATGGTGGTCTGACCGTTCGCAGTAACAGCAGTAAGTCTAGCGGGTTGAAGTCCCGTCCGGGGAGTTGTCCGTACGCCCCGGTAGCATGAGGAAGCGGCGTCGTGGTAACACGGGGTCGTGAGTTTCCAAACAGCAAGAGAGCAGGCCGTAACGCAAGTGAACCTATGAGTAGCCTCGTAAACGAAGTGGAAGCGCCGACCTTGTGGACAGAAGGGGAAGGCTGTTGGGCGAATGCTGAAATAACGGAAGTGGCATTCGTTGATTCCCGGGTAGCAGGGTCGGCATGTTCTCGAAGATTTATTGCCCAGTGCTGGAGACCCGTCGATGGGGGTGGGGAGACCACCGACCGTTGCGTATAAGGAAACGAAAGCGCAGCGGCTGTCGGCGGAGGTCGGAGGGGTTCATAGTACCGTTTGAGTCTGAGGGACAACATAACCCCAGGCGAGGGAAGGGACCCTGCTTTGTTCGTGCAACCGACGAGCGGAGGATCAGGGGATTGCCATGTTGCTAACCACCCCGAACACGATCAGGACGCTACAGAGGAAGCTGTATGCCAAGGCCAAGCAAGCGCACGCTGATGTAGCGGACTCAAGCACTGAGTTCGGAGGTTCGACACACTCGGTCGCGCTGGATCAACATGAGACGCGGGACTGCGCATGCCTTGGCGTGAAGAACATCGGAAAGCCGTGTGCGGGAAAATCGCAAGCCGTTGAGTTAATCTGTTGATGTAATTGCCGAAGCCCTTATGAGCTAAAGCTTTGCGAGTGTTTTTTTGTCAGCAAAATTTCTTACAAAAGAAAACTCTTGAAACCAATATTCCATGAGGGTTTCAAGCGGTTCGCAATTGTGTTATCAACAGATTAAGTCAACGGCTTGGGAAAATCGCATGCACGGTTTGATGAGGGAAGGCAGGCGAAAGCCTGTCCTCTAATCTACCCGAATATTCCGAATATTCCGTGGTCTGTCCCCGAATATTTCGCCGAATATTTCGCGATGTAGAACGCCGCCACAGGGGCAGCCGCCCCTTCTTGCCTCGTCGGCAAGCTCTTCATCAACGCGCAGCAGTACTCGGAAAAAGTTGGGTCTTGCAGTTGAGCGTGGCACACTTGGATGGTCTCTTCTCTTGGTCGAAAGAGACTCCCCCAAAGGGTTCGTTTGTTCAAGTTCCCTGAGGGGGGTCACCCCCTCAACATCACGCTGCTTGACCATAAAAACAGCAAAGACCATCGCGATCAGTGACCGTGCTCAGTCCAGCACTTGCTCTTCCTGGTCGGTCTGCGCCTGGCCGCCCGCCTCAAGGCCTGACAGGATGTTGAGGAACTCGTCGATCGTCAGCACGCGCTGGCGCTCTGGCGTGACCTCCCCCAAGGCGATGTTGCCCACACCATCCGTTGGGCACAGCATGAGCGCTTCAACCTCGGAGACGTCACGCTCCAGACGGCGCGCGAGCAGATGCCGCCCCAAGCATCCGGGCCGGCATCCATAAACAAGGGGAAAATGCCATGACCGGCAGTCATCGCACAAGGACGGCTGCGCGGCGGCAGGTCAGGCGCCAAAGGCGGTTGCCTGGCGGCCAGGTTTTGATCCCTTGGCCGGGCGGCAGTAGAAGGCCCCGAGTTTCTGGAGAACTGGATCAGCGAGAGGCATCAGGAAAAACTGGTCGCATGAACTTCACCCTTTGGCAGACGAAAAACCGAGGGAACTTCCGATCTGGAACAGCTATTTTCTTGCTCAGCATCGGCGTGCTCTTACTCTGAAACCACCTCTTCATCCTTAGGTAAATGAATGATTCCTGTGTTGTAGATGTATTTAAACAGGTTCCCGTAGCGGCCCCACTCGATTGCGATACGCAATGCGGATTTGGCATCGTCTTCGTTCAAAGTAAAACGCAGCAAACGCAGGAAAAGATCCTCATGCAAATCTCCCGAGGGATCTTGCTCCAGCCCGTGAAGGATGTAGGCAACCAACGGTACGTTTTCCACCAATTGTTGGCCGAAAAGTACATGTTGGTTGGCCTGCTCGGTACGCACGTATTGCTCACCGAGCGGCGTCATCATGATGTCGCCACCCTCCAGAGTTGCAAAACCCAGCAAGGTGAGTGCTTTGGAGACATTGAGCAGTTCCCGGTCGGTAAGCCCGGTTTCTTCTGCAATTTTCGGCAGGTCAGCACGACCAAGGAAAGGCTCCTCGGCAAGAACTTCCAGAGTCCCCTCCATACGAGCGATATCTGCTTCCGGCAGACGATCGCCCAATTGTAGCTTGACTTCTTTTGCACTGATGCGCCCCGGCCGCATTGAGCCCGCTGTCATCAGCCCATAGACGTTATCAATCAAGGAGCGCACTTCGGTACTTTCAACCTGGCGTGGCCGTGACAGGGATACAGCCAATTCGCTTCGCACGCGTCCTGGATCGCTGGCAAAAACCAGTACCCGGTTAGCCATCATCACGGCTTCTTCTATATTGTGCGAGACAACTAGGATTGCCTTGGTGGGCATTCGTCCTGATTCCCATAGTTCCAGAATGTCTTCGCGCAGGCGTTCGCCGGTTAGGACGTCCAGTGCAGAAAAGGCTTCGTCCATGAGAAGCACTTCGGGTTCCAGGATCAATGCTCGAGCGATGCCAACGCGCTGACGCATACCGCCAGATAATTCACGAGGCAATGCCCCTTCAAAACCAGACAAGCCAATTAGTTCAATGGCAGACTCTGCCCGTTCAGCCCGCTCTTTGGGGGGCATGCCTTGCGCCTCAAGACCCAGTTCAACATTCTTCTGTACAGTCAGCCAAGGGAATAACGCAAAGGACTGAAACACCATGCTGATGCCGTCAGCCGGTCCATACAGGGGCATCCCTCGATAGAGAACCTCTCCATCATCAGCAGGAATCAGACCGGCCATGATGCGCAGCATGGTGGACTTGCCAGAGCCTGACTGTCCTAGCAAGGCCACGATCTCCCCTTCGTTAAGCGTGAAGTCAACGCCTTCCAGAACGGAACGGGCCGTGCCATCGGCCGAGCGAAAGGATTTCCCGACAGACTTGAGTTCAATAATCGGCGTGGTCATTGTGCGCATTCCTAGAAGTGCAGACGGTTTTCGGCCATGCGATAGAGCCTCCGCCAAATAAAGTGATTAAAACTCATGACAAATACACATAACGCCAATTCCCAGGGCAATCCGGGGGAAATCGCCGATAGCCGTCATTTCTGCGATGTAACTACCCAGGCCGTGGGCGTGCAAGGTGGTGTCGCCCCAAGTGACGTACTCGGCTACGATGCTGGCATTCCATGAGCCACCCGAAGCCGTGATGGCACCCGTGACAAAGCTGGGAAAGATGGCCGGCAAGAGGTAACGACGCCACTTGAGCCAGCCCCTAAGGCCAAGATTCTGGGCTGCATAGCGGAGCTCTGTCGGTATGGTCGAGGTGCCGGCAATCACGTTGAACAGAAGATACCACTGGGTGCCCAGAATCATCAGCGGTGACAACCAGATATCCGGGTTGAGCCGGTACTTCACAATCACGACGACGGCGACCGGAAACATCAGGTTGGCCGGGAAAGCAGCCAAGAACTGAATGGCCGCCTGTGCCCGTTCGGAGAGCTTGGGATTCAGGCCGATCCAGACCCCGACGGGTATCCAGAACAATGCGGCCAAAGCAATCACACAATGACGCGAAACATGGTGTAGCACCCGAGTACGAAAACACGCCCGACTTTGCTCCAGCCCACTTCGGTATGAATGAAATGGGTCAGCGTCCATAACGCATAGAAAATCGCTGCCGCGATCACCGCATCCCAGACACGCTGCGGTGCCGTCGAATTCGCCTTCGGACGAGCCCGAATCGAAGTCCCATCGTGACGCCGCCGAAAGATGGCGAAAGTACGTTCCAGAAGTTTGACGAAAACCAAGGCAATGCCTTGCGTACGCTCAGTTCGCCGGAGCCAGGTTAACAGCCAAGAACTCTGCGCTGTCGCACTGCCTGTTTCCTCAAAGCGGAATTTGTCAGCCCAGGCCAGAAGCGGACGAAAAAAAATTGATCGTAAAGCAGGACGCCGATCAGCATGGCACCAATCGCCCAGCCGATGGCGTGCAGATCGCTCTGCTCGATAGCCAGCGCGATATACGAGCCTATGCCCGGCAGCTTGATATTATGGTTGGAGACGGAGATCGCTTCCGAGGCAACGACAAAAAACCAGCCACCGGACATCGACATCATCATGTTCAAAAGCAGTCCGGGCATTGCAAACGGCAATTCCAGACGCCAGAAGGTGTGCCAGCCGGAAAGCTTGAATACGCTGGCCGCCTCCTTCAGTTCGGCTGGAACGGTACGAAATCCCTGATAGGCACTAAAGGCCATGTTCCATGCTTGCGAGGTGAAAATCGCAAAAATCGCGGCACACTCAACGCCCAGAAGATTGCCCGGAAACATGGCAATAAATGCAGTCACCGTGATCGACAGGAAACCGAGCACCGGAATTGACTGGAGAATGTCCAGTATGGGTACAAGTACCTTTTCTGCTGTGCGATATTTGGTGGTCAATGCGGCAAAGAGGCAACTGAAAACCATCGACGCACCAAGGGCAATGAACATCCTCAGTGTGGTGCGAAGCAGGTAGTAGGGAAGGTTTACCAGGTCGAGCGAGAGCGGAATCGTTTCGCCCACCTGGTAGGGTGTCGCCATCTGTTGCCCGCCATAAGCGAGCAACACCAGGAGTGCCAGCACCATGGGTAATAAAGCCCAATCCCATCGGTTCCCGCCTGCTTCGACGACTTGCAGGGGAAAAAACTGTTTATGTTTACTCACGATGGATTTGGCTTTCTTTATTTTCTTGTGACGGGCAGACGTGGATCATCCCTGAAGCTCAAGGACATCCTAGCGATCCGTATACATCTCCCGAGCGAGCGTCACGTTCGGGACCTTGCTATTGAAATAGCCTTGGTGGATCAAGTTTGTTGTTGACAAGATCACCATTGACGGGTTTTTCAGGCTGCTGGATATTGCCACGGGGTCAGCGATTGCCGATGTTGGGGTCGGACGGCTCGAACTCCCGCCAGTGACCGTCGATCAGTCCCTCGATCGGCCGGAATCCGGCTTTGTAGGCCATTTTTTGGCTGTCGCGAATCCAGTAGCCAAGGTACAGGTAGGGTAGCGTGTTGGCCGCGCACTGGGCGATCTGCCAGAGGATGTTGTAGGTGCCGAAACTGGTGCCTTCGATATCGGGCTCGTAGAAGGTGTAGACCGAGGACAGGCCGTCGTTCAGCACGTCGATGATGCTCACCATGCGCAGCACGCCGTCCTCGGTGAATTCGATCAGCCGGCTGTCGATGCGGCTTTGCAGCAGGAAGCGCGAGTATTGCTCGTGGTTGTCCTGGTCCATGCCGCCGCCGAGGTGCCGTGCCGCCTGATAGCGCAGGTAGAGCCGGTAGTGTTCGTCGAAAAACATCAGCGGCAGTTCACGGGCGTGCAGCGTGGCGTGTGCCTTGAGGCTGCGCCGCTGGTTGCGCCGGGGTGCAAAGCGCGCGATCGGCAGACGCACCGGAACGCAGGCGCGACAGTCCTCGCAGTCGGGCCGGTAGGAAAAGACACCGCTGCGCCGGAAGCCGTTGCGCACCAGTTCGCCGTAGACTTCGGTGGTGATCAGATGGGTTGGCGTGGCGACCTGCGAAATGGCCCGTTCGCCCGACAGGTAACTGCACGGGTATTCGGCCGTGTTGTAGAACTGCAATAGCGAGAAGGGCAGTTCGGAGTCGTTGAGGCGTGACATTCAGGGCTTTCTTGCTGGGTCAAGTTCGAATGCTATACCACGAGGCTGCCAAGCGTACAAAGTTACACCAGGACGAGAAAACCTTGATCTGCTGCACCTTGATCCTGCGGGTGGCGAGCTTGTCTTCCCCTTGCTTTTTAATGTCACTTCAGCTCCAGTCCCGGGATGCGCCCTCGCTTGGCCAGCGCCCGTGCAGGGGCGGGATGACGGTCAATTCGCTCACACGGGCGATGAACTCGCTGCGCGCAATTTGCCGGGCACCGAGCGAGGCCAGATGCGGCGTGTTCATCTGGCAGTCGACCAGTCCAAAACCGTGTTCATCGAGATAGCGGGCGAGGTGGGCGAGGGCGATTTTCGAGGCATCGGTGGCGTGCGAGAACATCGATTCTCCGTAGAACATCTTGCCGATGGCCAGACCATACAGGCCACCGGCGAGCTGGTCATCAACCCAAGTTTCGACCGTGTGGGCAAAGCCAAGTTCATGCAGTGTGCCGTAGGCGGCCTGCATTTCGGCGGTGATCCAGGTTCCCGCCTGGCCCTTGCGGCGTGTTCTGGCGCAGGCGCGGATGACGTCCAGGAAATTGCTGTCGAGACTGATCCGGTAGTCGCCTGCGCGTAGCGTTCGACGCAGTGAGCGCGAAATCCTGAACTCGGCGGGGACGAGGACCATGCGCGGGTCGGGGCTCCACCAGAGAACGGGTTCGCCTTTGGCGTACCAGGGGAAGATGCCTTGCCGGTAGGCTTGAATGAGGCGTTGCGGCGTCAGGTCGCCGCCGGCGCAGAGCAGGCCGTTCGGTTCGTCGAGCGCCTGTTCGAGCGGGGGAAAGGCATCGGTGCTTTCCAGCCAGGGAATCATCGCGGGAAAAGAATGGATTGTGGCATGGGCGGCGCGGAGGGTGCTGTTGTCCGGAAAGCGACTACATGGTCGACGTCGAGACGGATGCCGATGCGCTCGCCGATGGCATGATTGTGATGGGAAGGTACGAGCGACAGTACCTCGGCGCCGCTGTCCAGCCTGAGGGTGTACAGGAACTCGGCGCCACGGAAGGCGCTGTGCAGAACTTCGGCCTGCAAATCGCTGCGGTCGTCGTGAATGACATCGTCCGGGCGCAGCAGCACCTCGACACGACAGCCCTTGCCGCAGTCTGCACAGCCCTGCAGGCATTCAAGCGGAAGGCTCGATTCGAGGCGGCCGAGTTCGACTTCGACGCGATGGTTATCGATGACCAGCCCAGGCAGAAAAACGCCCTGCCCGACGAAGTCGGCGATAAACCGGTTGGCTGGCCGGTGATAGAGGTTGTAGGGCGTATCCCACTGCTGGACTTTGCCTTCGGCCATGACGCCGATTTCGTCGGCCATGGCGAAGGCTTCGTGCTGGTCGTGAGTGACCAGAACGGCGGTACTGCCTTCGCTCTTGAGGATGTTGCGTACTTCGAGCGACAGGCGTTCGCGCAGGTCGACGTCGAGATTGGAAAAGGGCTCATCGAGCAGGATCAGTTGCGGACGCGGCGCCAGCGCGCGGGCCAGCGCAACGCGCTGTTGCTGACCGCCGGAAAGTTCGTGCGAATACTTGTTGCCGAGGCCATGCAGCCCCACCGTGGCCAGCAATTCATCGACGCGCGCTTGACGCGGTTTGGCGGCAACAGCCGACAGACCAAAGGCGATATTGGCGCTGACCGTGAGGTGAGGGAACAGGGCGTAGTCCTGAAACACCATGCCGATGCACCGCCGCTCGGGGGCGACGCTGAAATTGGCGCGGGAAACTGCCGTCCCTGCGAAGCGAATTTCGCCTGCGGCGATCGGCTCGAAACCGGCAATGCAGCGCAGCAGGGTCGTCTTGCCGCAACCCGAGGGGCCGAGCAGGCAGGCGATGCTTCCCGTTTCGACATGGAAGCTGAC
>JBBQAT010000136.1:0-11143 GCA_038316625.1 Burkholderiales bacterium | reverse complement strand
TGGTATCGGCAGGCGGCCAGGCTGATCGGATAAAAGCGCGTATGCAATTCCTCAATCAACCCGTCGAATTCAAACCCCTGGTCGACCACGCCACGCTGACCTGCGCGGCACGAGTCAACTCGCGCGAACTCATCGCTTTTTGCAGTGCGGCGCACAAAGCCGAGCGCCGCCTGGTCGCCATGTGGGGGAGCGACGAACGGGATCGCGATGCGAAATCCGGTTTTGCCCTGCATGTGGCGTTCGATCTGGACGAAGGTCTGGCGGTCCTAACCGTGCCGTTGGCAACTGACAACCCTGAATTCCCCGACCTTTCGCTGCCCTTCCCGGCGGCGGAACGCATGCAGCGTGCGGTTCGCGACCTGACTGGCGCGGTTCCGGATGGCGGTGATCAGCGCCCCTGGTTGCGCCATGCCAACTGGCCGGCCGATCATTACCCACTGCGCCGCGACACGCCCGACGCCCGTTTTGAAACGCAGAACGAGGACTACGCGTTCGTTCGCGTCGAAGGTGACGGCGTACACGAAATCCCGGTTGGCCCGATCCACGCCGGCATCATCGAACCCGGTCATTTCCGCTTCTCGGTGATGGGCGAAAACGTGCTGCGCCTGGAAGAACGGCTGGGCTGGAAGCACAAGGGCATCGAACGCCGCTTTGTCGGCATGGGGCTGGCGGACGGCGCGAAACTGGCCGGCCGCGTTTCCGGTGACACGACAGTTGCTTACGCCTGGGCCTACAGCCAGGCCGCCGAAGCCATCAGCGGCACCATGCCGCCGCCACGCGCACTCTGGCTGCGTGCACTGCTGCTGGAACGCGAACGCGTAGGCAACCATCTGGGCGACCTTGGCTATCTCGCCAACGACGTGGCACTGGCCTTCGGCCTGATGCAGTTCATGCGCCTCAAGGAAGACTGGATCAGACTCAACGCCCGGCTGTTCGGCCATCGCTTCATGATGGACCGCATCATCCCCGGCGGCGTCGCCACGGATCTGGACTCCGACGGCGCGCAGGCGATCATCGACCAGTGCAATGCCCTGGAACGCGAAGTTCGCCGACTGAAAAACATCTACGACGAACACGCCGGCCTGCAGGATCGCTTCCTCACCACCGGCCGCGTCACGCCGCAGCTCGCCAAGCGCCTCGGCGTGATCGGTCTGGTCGGGCGCGCCAGCGCGCAGTGGTGGGATCTGCGCTGCAATCACCCCTGCGAGCCCTACGACCAGCTGACGCCGAAGATTTCGACCGAGCGCAACGGCGATGTTGCCGCGCGTGCGCTGGTCCGTTTTGCAGAAATCTTCGAATCGCTCAAGCTGATCCATAAAATCATCACTGAATTGCCGCAAGGCAGCCTGCGCAGCGAACTGCGCAGCGAGCCCAACAAATACGGCTTCGGCTGGATCGAAGGCTGGCGCGGCGACGTGCTGGTGGCGCTGGAAACCGGCACCGACGGCAAGCTGCGCCGCTGCCATTGCCACGACCCGTCCTGGCAGAATTGGCCGGCCCTTGAACACGCGGCCATCGACAACATCGTTCCCGATTTCCCGCTGATCAACAAATCCTTCAACCTCTCCTACGCCGGACAGGACCTCTGACCATGTTCCCGATGCTCAGACAAATACTTCGCGTCGGTATCGTCACCGAACCCGCACCGCCCGCAGACGAGGCCCTGACCGCCACCACCCAGCGTCTATCCGAAGCGATGCTCGAACAACTTGGCCGCGCGCTGGTCATCCGCCACATCGATGCCGGTTCCTGCAACGGCTGCGAACTCGAAATCCACGCCCTCAACAACCCCTATTACAACCTTGAAGCCATCGGCATCAAGTTCGCCGCCAGTCCGCGCCACGCCGACCTGCTGCTGGTCACCGGCCCGGTCGCCAAGAACATGGAAGTCGCCGTCAAACGCGCCTACGACGCCACACCCGAGCCCAAACTGGTCGTCGCCGTTGGCGACTGCGGCTGCACCGGCGGCATTTTTGGCGAAAGCTACGCCTCCTGTGGCCGCGTCTCCAACGTTATCCCGGTCGACGTTTCTATCCCCGGCTGCCCTCCCACCCCACTGCAACTGATGCAAGGCATCCTGGCCGCCCTCGCCCCGGCCAAAACCTGATTCGACGGACATGGCGACGCTCACCCGCCGTCTCACTATTTTCGGGCGCGTCCAGGGCGTTGGTTTCCGCTGGTCGCTGCACGCTGAAGCGAAAGCAACTGGACTCACAGGCTGGGTGCGCAATCGAAGTGACGGAAGCGTCGAAGCCCTGATCTGCGGTACGCCGGAAGCAGTGGAAGCGCTCACCTTCTGGGCCTATCGCGGCCCGCCTTCGGCTCGCGTTGACCGCGTTCTCTGCAACGACGAACCGAACTCCAGCGACCCCGATGCGCGGTCCGGATTTATGCAAAGGCCAACTTTTTGAATTGCCGGGAACTTGCCTAGGGGCTATGCTGACTAAGCGGTACTGGATTTTGTACTCGACCCTTTAACCCCCCTGTCTTTTCAACAAAATCAACTCAAGGAGAAGAACCATGGCCGTTCTCGTCAGTAAGCAAGCCCCCGATTTCACCGCCACCGCCGTCATGGGCAACAATGAAATCCGTGATTTCACGCTGTCCAAAGAGATCAATGGCAAGTATGCCGTGATCTTCTTCTATCCGCTTGATTTCACCTTCGTCTGCCCGTCCGAACTGATCGCCTTCGATCACCGTCTGGCCGAATTCAAGCAGCGCGGCGTCGAGGTCATCGGTGTTTCGATCGACTCGCAGTTCACCCACCTCGCGTGGAAAAACACCCCGATCAACAATGGCGGAATCGGCCAGGTGCAATACCCGCTGATCGCTGACATCAAGCATGAAATTTGCCGCGCCTACGACGTCGAATTCGGCGCGGCCGGCGTTGCCTTCCGCGGTTCCTTCCTGATCGACAAGAAGGGCGTCGTCCGTCACCAGGTCGTCAATGACCTGCCGCTCGGCCGCAACGTCGACGAAATGCTGCGCATGGTCGATGCCCTGCAATTCACCGAAGAGCACGGCGAAGTCTGCCCGGCTGGCTGGAACAAGGGCAAAGCCGGCATGAAGGCCTCGACCGCCGGCGTCGCCGAATACCTGGCGGCACACTCCAAAGAACTGTAAATCACAATAATCCGCTGAAAGCGGATTCCAAAAAAAGCCCCGGCTATGCTATCGCAGCCGGGGCTTTTTTACACCCGGAAAACCGCGCTGATTGGACATCGACAGACAATACACTCCGAGATGCTCATAAACATTGGCGCCCAGGACGCATGACCCGAAAACTACCGTGTTTACTGACTCGTACGCCACAGAATCCGCAGTAGCTTCCCCGCGAAACTTCGTTTGCGGCCGGGAACGGGAGTCAGGCAACTTAGCCCCCACCGATCAAATCGGTATGCGCAGATGACCCGCCAGAAGTCGCAGGACGTTTAGGCGTCGTTATTCTGCGACAAATATTCCACTTACCAATCAATCAGATATCTTGTTCGCAAAATTCGCCGTCGGGCCACGGCGACACCAAAGCGACCCCCACACCCTCGGGACCAGGGCAACGCGTTGATTCTTCGGTGAATCTGTATTTTGGCATCGTTTTTGCTAAGTAACTCCTTAGTCTCGAAACGACCTGACGTTAAACCTCGCTCCCAGACTATTGATCCGGCCCGATGAGGTCTGAAGTTGCTGTCATTCCGGCGAAAGCCGGAATCCAGTAGCGGCCATGGCCTTCGCCGGGGTGACGACTTCATCCATTTGCGGGCCGGAGCAATAATGAAATCAGAATTTCCCCTCCCAATTCGACAAAAAAGAGAGAGCGCATGAATCGAACCAAAAAAATCCTGTTTGCCGCAATTGCTACATTGGCCTTGAGTGCTTGCGCAAACATGACGGCTCAGCAGAAGAACACATCCATTGGCGCAGCCGTGGGCGGTGTTGCGGGTGCGGTTTTAACCGGAGGGAGCTCAATTGGAACCGTTGGCGGCGCAGTTGTCGGTGGCGTGATCGGAAACCAAGTCAAGCGCTAGCAAGGTCCAGTCCGCGCTACCATTGCTTTGGATGCGCGATCAGGTTTTTTGCTTGAAGAGCGAGTACAGGTGGCAGATCGAGCCGCGCAGAAAAGCGCATGAAAGCCACGTTGAACACGCAGGAATAGAGGAGATGGCCCGATGAACAAAAATCTGCACCTCTATGTTGGGAGAATTGTTCGCCTCAACAAACATGTGTTCCAAGAAATCAGACACCAAGCCAAACGCAAAGGATACGCACTGGAAAACTGCTTTGTCGTGTCCGAGGTTAGTCGAGGCGTAAAGAAGCTGATCTGCTACGGAGCGAATTTCCGAATTGTGGTCAGCGCCTCAGACGTGGTCCTCATTTAAACAAAAGACATCCAGATACGCTGGGGTCTTATTAATGTACTGTTGCTCGCACGTTGATTTTCCGGCGCCAGCAGGCAGGCGTTCGCAAGGCGCGGACATCCATTGGCCGCGCAGAAAATATCTCCTGGGCTAACACCCAGCGATGGCGCTCTTCTTGAGAAACTCCGGCAAGGAGTTCAAAAAATCTCTGGATACGATTCATGGTTACACACTCCTTCGGTCGTTTTGGCAATGAAGGAGTCCATTATTAGCCAATACTGTACGCTTGTACAGTATTATGTTTCTGCTCGCTCTTTTTTATCAAAACCCGGACTGATTTCCATTTGCCCGCCAACTGCCCGTAGCTGTCCAAGGTCATCGTTTCCGAAGCAACAGTAGCGCAGTGGTAATGCTTGCCGCTTGGACTGTCGGCTACAGCCCATAAGAACCTTGCTCGGACCAATTGCCTCATTTCGAGTGGGTAGCGCACCACCCCACTGACAATCAAGGACGAAAAAAAACCAGCCAAGAAAATTTGACTGGTTCTATGATGACAGCTGCAAATCTAGCCATCCGAAACGCTTGGAACGACTAGCGGTAGTCATACTCATGCTCAGGCTCCCAGTCGCGCGGGCCACTGATCATCGAAGCGATTATTGTCGGCACCAATGCAAGTCCGACGACTAAAACGGTTAAAGCAAATTGACTCAAGTTCATTACAGCTTCCTTTCGTTATGTGACAGACGTTTTCATCTGACGAAAGCAAGTCTACTGAATCACCATCTTAATATCTGTTGCTGATTTGACTTTTCTTTGTACCGAGTTGTAACACTGCTTAACCGTCATGAAGCAATCGATCACGGAGACACACAGGCAACGGCCAGCCGAAGCGTTCAGCTGGCCGATACGCCAGAATTTAATGCCGTTTATGCTTTGGGGAACCACATCAAGCGAGCGTCGGGTAGTCGATGTAGCCCTTCGGCCCAGGGACGTAAAACGTGCTGAAGTCCGGCGCATTCAACTCGGCGCTAGCCTTCCATCGTGCCACCAGGTCTGGATTGGCCAGGAAAGGCCGGCCAACGGCAATCAAATCGCATTTGAGCTCGCCGAGGTCGCTTTCGGCGCGTAGCGCATCGTAACCTCCCGACAAGATTAGGTTTCCCTTGAATTCCTTGCGGAAGATCGCTTTCATCGATTCTGGAACTTCCGGGGCCCCCATCGCGGAGTGATCGACGAGATGAATATAGAGTAAGCCTCGCGCACTGAGTTGTTGCGCCAGGTAAGTGTAGTCGGCCTCCATCTCGGGGTAGAGTGGCATATCGTTGAACACGCCGAAAGGTGAAAGGCGAATCCCGACCTTCTCTTTGCCAATGGCAGAAATGGAGGCATCGACGACCTCGAGAACAAAGCGCGCACGGTTTTTGATCGAACCGCCGTATTGATCATTACGCAGATTCGAATTGGGCCGAATGAACTGCTCCAGCAGGTAACCATTTGCGCCGTGCAACTCGATGCCGTCAAAGCCCGCCACCACGGCATTCCTTGCCGCCTGAGCAAATTCCTCGATGGTCGTCTTGATATCAATCTCGGTCATTGCCTCCGGCATAGCATTCGCCTTCATCCCTTCGGCATCCGTATACATTTCACCGGCGGCTACTATTGCCGACGGTCCAAGCACTCGCGCACCGGCTGGCAGATTGAGAGGGTGTGCGATCCGTCCGCAATGCATGAGTTGCATGAAGAACTTCGCGCCCTTGGCATGCACTGCGTCGGCAATGGGCTTCCAGGCACCCACCTGTGCTTCCGAGAAGATTCCGGGGATGCGCGGATAACCAAGTCCATTGGGCGACGGCGAAGTCCCTTCGGAAATGATCAAGCCTGCCGAAGCGCGCTGGGCGTAATACTGCCGCACGAGATCGTCCGGCACATTGCCGGGGGAGCGATTACGCGTCATCGGCGCCATAACCATTCGATTTTGTAGCTCAAGTTTGCCGAGAGTGTATTTTGAGAAAAGCAGCGACATATTTTTGCCTTTGAAGAAGAATTCATCATTCTTGTTAATCGGAGTGGGATGCCTTTGGGACTCAATCCTGGCAGCGCGCTCAAACCGCAGGGGCACAAAAAACTTCCTGTGCGTAAAGAAGTCGCTATTTGAGCGTAGTGAATCCGTTGCTGCCAAATCTAGTAGGCAGTCATGTTGAAACACGTAGATAAAAACCGCCGTCATTCCGGGCTTGACCCGGAATCCAGTGGTGCTCTACTGGATTCCGGCTTTCGCCGGAATGACGGTTGCTATACGTTGATTTCTCCGTGACTGACTACTAGGACCAGCAATTGCTGATTAAGTTGTCGACCGAAGGTCCGCATTCAGGCCACGATGTTGAGCCTCACGAGCGATGTCATTCAGGTGGGGCACCTGTAGCAAGCGACAAACTTGCAACGTCATCGATTGAACGTGTCAGGTGGCGTGCAAGAGTCTTCGCTTAAATGCCTGAAGAGCCTCGTGAATATTAGCTTTCATGCCGATGCCTATGAAGATGCCCGTGTTTATTGGGCTGCAGAGGCCGATCCAGGTGCGGGGCCCTACCAGGCTAGAGGATTAACGCGGTAGAACGCGCTGAGCTCGCGATAGAGCTCGGGGTGCTCGGTCGCCATTTCAGCCGCCTGTTCAAAGAAGACTTCGGTCGCCACCGCGAAAAACTCGGCTGGATTGCTGGCTCCGTAGTGGTTCAGTAACGACGGCTGCCCATACGCCGCGTCCCTTTGCAGTTGTTCAAACCCTTCATTCATCACGCGCGACCAGCGTTCATGCGCTTCGCCGCGCGGCAGGTAAGGCGCACCGTTGGCGTAGCCTTTCTCCTGATCGAGCTGGTGAGCGAATTCATGGATGACAACATTGCGTCCATCGTCGACCGTCGCCGCGCCGGCCACCGCGTCCTGCCACGAGAGAATGACCTGCCCACGCGTCCACGATTCGCCGGCCAGAACCTGGCGCTGCTCCTGCAGCACGTCCATGCTGTCGACAGTGACCCGATCAACCATGAAAGCGCCGGGGTAAACGAGGATCTCGTGAAGATTTCGATAGTCGTCCCGAACGCTGTTGAGCGTGAGCAGACAGGCTTGCGCCGCAATGGTTACGCGAACGTCGTCGGTCATGTTCTGTCCACCGCAACCGACAAAACTCTTCTCGGCAACGAACACCTGGATAAGCTGCTTGAGCTGGCGCTGCAGGTCTGTCGGCAATTTGGCAACGTAAGGCACGCGGCGACGCAGTATACGGCGCCACGCCGCTGGGAAGGGCTGGTTGCGAATGCGCTGACGCCGCCACCGGACCAAAAATGGCTCGCCAATCAGCCACGCCAGAAACAGAAGGGTCAGGCTCAGAACGATGAAAAATGACATGGCCACACCCCGCTCACAGCGCCGCGAATGAGCGCCTCATGGCACCTAGGTGGGTCTGTCGCGAGTGCTTTTCAATAGGCCGGTGCGTACAAAGCGCGGAAGTACTTACCTGCTACCTGAGCGATTGGTCTGCGCGCAAGCGCTCCGTCATCAGATCCACAAAAGAGCGGATCTTGGCCGAGGCATTACGACCTTCGCGATGAATCACGTGAATCGGCATCGGCTTTGTCTCGAATGTCTCAAGAACTATCTCCAACTGTCCCGCCGCAAGTTGCGGTGCGATCTGGTAGGAAAGCAAGCGAGTCAGTCCGCCACCTCGCAGAGCCGCCTCAATGGCTGCATCGTTGCTGGTAACGGTCAGGCGTGGTTTGATCTTGACCGGAAGTGGCTCACCTTGCCACGCAAAGCGCCATTCAATGGTTGGACTGACGCTGCTCGCTGCAACGATCTGGTGTCGAGTTAGGTCCTCGGGTGATTGCGGCCGGCCAATAACGGCCAAGTACGACGGCGCAGCGCAAACAACGCGGCGAACCTGACCGACACGCAAGGCCTTGAAGCTGGAATCAGGCAGTTCACCGATACGCACGCCGACATCAACGCCTTCTTCGAGCAGATTGACGACGCGATCCAGAAACAGCGCCGAGACATCGGTGCCCGGATAGCGCTGCAGATAGTCAATGATGCCCGGCATCACATACATGCGCCCGAACAGCACTGGCGCGGTGACCACCAGGTGGCCGCGAGGTTCGCCGTTGATCCCGGCCGCTGCTTCATCCGCCTCGTCGGCGGCGGCGATAACACGGCGGGCGTCGTCCAGATAGCGCTGCCCGGCCTCCGTCACCCGCACGTAACGCGTCGTGCGATTCAAGAGCTTTACCTTCAGGTTCTCTTCCAGGGACGCCACAGCCCGCGTGACGGCCGGCGGTGACATGGCCAGACGCCGGGAAGCACCGGAGAAACTCTCTTCCTCGGCGACCGCGACGAAAACCGTCATTAGATGCAATCGGTCCATTGGGTATTCCACTAAATGGAATTGTTTATTGTATTTTATAGCTATTCTTCTTTCAATCGACAGTTGGCAGAATGTCTTCATCCGCTGATCGCATACGTCTTCGGCGGTGAATGTTATTCAACTGACCCAATCCAAATAGGAGCCACACCATGTCCCGAATCACCATCCCAACCGTCGAACAATCGCCTGCCGCTTCCCAGCCATTGCTCGACGCTGTGCATAAGCAGCTGGGCGTTATCCCCAATCTGATGAAGCTGGTCGGCAACAGCCCGGCGGCACTGGAAGGTTACCTCGCGCTAAACGGCGCATTGGCCAAGGGCGTGCTGAGTGTGGCGTTGCGCGAGCGCATCGCGCTGGCCATCGCCGAGTTCAACGGCTGCGAATACTGCGTCGCGGCGCACAGCTATCTGGCGACTCATGTGGCCAAGATTGACGCGCTTGAAATTGACGCCGCCCGCAATGCCCGTTCAAACGACGCCAAGACCGATGCAGCGCTGAAATTCGCTCGTCGAGTCGCCGCTGAACGAGGTCGGGTCAGCGACGCCGATTTGGCTGCCTTGCGGGTCGCCGGATTCGATGAGGCTAGCGTGATCGAAATTGTGCTGAACGTCGCGCTCAACGTTCTGACCAATTACATCAACAATGTTGCGGAAACCGATATCGATTTTCCCAGGGTTGCTTTAAAGGCGGCCGCCTGATAACTCGCCCTGACGCGGTGCCACGGCTATTGGCCGTCGTACCGCGCCCTAAAAGGAGATACGCATGCCCCGTGCCTTCGCCGAGATCGCTTTTACCGACAGCGTCAAAGCCGCTCAGTCCCGTTATGGCAGCCGCGCCGGCAATCGCGGCTTCGAAGTTGATTTGGACCCGCGAAACGCGTTAACGGCCGAGGATGCCCAATTCATCACGACGCGCGATAGTTTCTATCAGGCCACCGTATCGGAAAACGGCTGGCCCTACGTGCAGCATCGAGGCGGACCGATTGGTTTCCTGCGTGTGCTCGACGCACGCACTATTGGCTACGCCGATTTCAGGGGTAACAGGCAGTACCTGAGCGTCGGTAATATCGAGGCCACGGAGCGAGTTTCGCTGATCCTGATGGACTATTCCAACCAGCGCCGTCTCAAACTCTGGGGCAGGGCACAGGTCATCGAAGGAGCCGATGCAGCGGAGCTGATATCTCGCCTGGAAGTGTCCGGCTATCAAGCAACCGTCGAACGCGGCATTGTTATCCGGGTCGAAGCAATTGAGTGGAATTGTCCCCAACACATTACGCCGCGCTACAGCGAAGCGGAGCTTGATGAGATCGTCGCGCCCGTGCTCGAGGAAAATCGCCGGCTGCGGGAACGCTTGCAAGAAATTTCTTAGGAGAGGCTGATGTCTCCCCACGTGAACGTTTTACAACAAGGAAGTCCCGTCATGATCAAGCTTTACGAATTCCCGCTTTCCGGCAACTGCCATAAGGTGCGACTGATGCTCAGCCTGCTCGGCCTCGCTTACGATAGCGTGCTGCTCAACGGAGCCAGCCGGGAGCATAAATCGCCCGATTTTCTCGCCTTGAATCCACTCGGCCAAGTGCCGGTCCTCAAGGACGGCGAAATCATTGTTCGCGACAGCCACGCCATCCTCATCTACCTGGCGCACCACTATGGCGGCGAACAATGGTGGCCGCAGGACTCGGCAGAATTGGCCAGCATCTGCGCTTGGCTTTCAACGTGTGCCAATGAAGTTGCCCGTGGCCCCAACGCCTTGCGTCTGCACTACAAATTTGGCCGCACCATCCACGTTGGAGACGCGATTCAGGTCACCGATCAGCTGCTGTCCATCGTCGAAGCGCGATTAACCCTGCACGACTGGATCGCCACCGACCACCTCAGCCTTGGTGACATAGCACTCTACCCCTACGTCGCGCTTTCGCCCGAAGGCCACATTGATCTTGCGCCCTATCCAAAGCTCATAGGCTGGATCAAGCGCATACAGTCGCTCCCCAATTACGTAGGCATGCCTGGCATGTAGTCTGTCCTAGCCGCTCAAATTGAACAATGCCAACACGAAAGCCTGACATGAACGCCAAACTGCAAACCCGACTGCCGCTCCCTCCCCAGGGCAATCGCATGAATAGACTCTCCCTCCCCTTCAAGGGGAGGGCTGGGGTAGGGATGGGGGAAAAAGCGACGAATCTGTTGCTGCAATGCAGCCAATGCAGCCCCATCCCCCACCTAACCTCCCCCTTGAAAGGCTAATCTATGCACACATCTTGCTTGTCATGCCCTGAATCGAGACCGAGAGGGGAAGGCGAGATGGAAACTGCACAAGAGATGGAGCGCGGCGACTGGAGCGACGTCGGTGATTTTGGTGATGCGCGTTTAAAAAAAAC
>JBBQAT010000135.1:0-11152 GCA_038316625.1 Burkholderiales bacterium | reverse complement strand
GCGTTTTGAGCTGGGTGAAGTGATCATGCCGTGCCCGGCGCGGTGGTAGTGCAGGAACTGATTGGGATACTGGCGGCGGGCGGTGGTGATCATGCCGGGGCCGCCGACGAAGCCATCGACCAGAAAGGCCAGCTTGTCGGCGTCGGGACCGAAAGTTTCCAGCGCGAAGTCGGCGCGGGCGCACATTTCGTAGTGGTCGTCGGCGGTGATGTTCATCGAAAACAGTTTGGCTTCGCCAGTGACATCTTGCGCGCGTTTCATGGCGTCATAAACGAGCGGGATCGTCTTCTTGATCGGCGCGAAGACCTGGTTGCCTTGCGGTTCATCGTTCTTGATGAAATCGCCGCCGAGCCAGAACTGGTAGGCGGCTTCGGCAAAGGGTTCGGGGCGCAGGCCGAGTTTGGGTTTGATGATGGTGCCGGCGATGTAGCCACCGTTTTCGACCGGACGGCCAAGGATGCGCCACAGGTCGGCGATGCCCTTGGCCGGCCCGTCGAACATCTGGATGACGCGCTCGGGCAGGTAGAAGTCGATCATCTTGGCGTGCTCGATGTCGCCCATGCCCTGATTGTTGCCGATCACCAGCGTCAGGAAGGAAACCAGCATGAAGCGACCGTCGATGATGTTGCGGTCGAACAGTTCGAGGGGATAGGCGATGCGCAGATCCTCAGTGGCTTCGTCGGCGCGATAGACCAGCGCATCGATGCCTTTGGTGAAGTCGTCGGTCGTCGAAACCGCGACGTTGGTGCCGGTGGACGATTCGGCGGCGAAGTGCGCGGCGGCTTCCAGATAGCCGGTTCCCGCCTTGGGCTTCATCGTGTAAGCAACCAGAATATGTTGGCCGTCCCGGATCAGGTCGTCTTCCTTGAGGCTGAGGTCGGCATAACGTTTCGATTGGTCCATGTTGAGTCTCCGTGGATTTAAGGCCGGGTTTCGGTGTTCAGTGCCTGATGCCAGATGCGCAACTGGGTCAGGTCAATGCAGGGTCTGGCGAGCGGCAGCCCAGCGATGTGGCGTGCCGGTGCATCGGGTTCGCCGAGGTCGGAAATAACGCTGAGCGCGCCTGAGAAATCATCCTTGGAGGTATAGTCGTTGACGGGGATCAGCGTGGGCAGGCTGGCCGCGCGAGCGGCGCTCAGGCCGGGATAGGAGTCCTCAATCGCCAGGCAGGCTTCCGCTGGCAGTTCCAACTTTTCTAGCACCCACTGATAGACATCGGGGGCCGGTTTTTTGTTGACGACCGAGTCGCCAGCACCGATCACCTCAAAGAGCGAGCCCATCTCCATGCCGAAATTTGCCACGATCAGGCTGTTCAGGCTGGATGGAGTCGTCGTCGTGGCAACCGCCAGCCGTATTCCGTTCACTTTCAGTTCGTGAATCAGCCGGGCAATGCCGGGTCGCAATGGAATGCCGCCGGCCAGCACGAGGTCGGAATAGATCTCGCTTTTGCGTTGGTGCAGGCGGGCGACCCAGGCGTTGAAGTCGATCTGTTCGGATAACGTGGGTGCGTAGTGTTTTGCGTAGAGGGCGACACGTTCCTTGCCCCCGGTGACGGCCAGCAACTCGCCATACAATTCCGGTGTCCAATTCCAGTCGAGGCCAAATTCAGCAAAGGTCCGGTTGAAAGCAACGCGGTGCCCGGCGAGTTCGGTTTCAGCCAGCGTCCCGTCGACGTCAAAGATGACGGCCTGCAGGGGCGGGGGGCTGAGCATCGCGGGTTCGTGCTGTTGCGGGGCGTGCATTTGTTTTGCGTTCTAGTCAGAGTGATCCAAGTTTAGGTGCGCAAGTTCATTATTAAAAGTTAAACTTTGTTTGATTTATGGTAAGTTTTTGCTTTTCTATTGTTTGAATTCTTCATGACACGTCTAAAACCGTGTTGGCGTTTCGTGGAATGACACGGGCGGACTTGCTGCTAAACTGTTTTCCAATCTCCTGATGCCCTAACGACCCACCATTAGCCGCCATGACTAACGAACCTGTTGTTGAGCACAGTGCTACTGACAATCTGGTCGATTTGAAAGACGGCCAGGTCGTGTTGTCACGCTTTATCGACAAGCGTGATGACGGCATTTATGTCGACCTTTCGCGTATTAGCGCCAGCCTGGATTTTTTCTCCTTTATTAACCGGGTGTTTTCAGCCGGCGCCTTTTTTCGCTCGCTCGATTATCCGACCTTCTTCTCGCTGCTTTACGAGGGCGGGGTGGATGTGGCGAAGAGGACGCAGGAAGTTCGTTTTGCTGCGGATATCGTCACTTTTCAGCCTGAGCGACAGGTGCTCTACAAAACGCTGAAGATTGAAGATGGCGAGGCGGAATACCCGTTTGAGCCCGTCTTTCTCGAGTCAGTGATTGAAGAGGACGTGTTTGGGGATCTGGACGGTGGCGGCTTCGGCGTCATTCGCGTCGATAAGAGGACGGTGAACGTTCCGGCTCGTCTGGATGACGACGAATTCATCGCCGTTGCCTGGCAGAATGGGGTTCGCTTCGGACTCGATTTTCCGGCTTTGTCAGCGGCGATAAAAAACCAGATCAACGAGCGCCTTGTCGTCGCCCGGCCGCGTCCGTTTAAAGTGGGGCGCGATGCAGAGATCAGGGAACAGGCAACCCACCTGCGCCGCGACAACGCGCCACGGCAGCTTCCCGACGGACGGATCGATCTGCGCCAGTTCCAGAACCGTTATCCGCAGGTCGCCGCAGGCGAAGGTCTGGTCAGAAAGATTCCGCGTGTTCTCGGCGTGGATGGGCGGGCCATCAGTGGCGAACCGCTTCTCGCACCCTTGCCCAAGGATATCGATCTATTGACGCTATGCGGGCCGGGCACCCGCGTTGTGCAGGAGAAGGGGGGCGAACAGCTGGTCGCGGCGGTTGGCGGGTTTTTGAATATCGATACACTGACCCATCAGTTCTCGATTACCGACAAGATCGTCAATCGCGAAGGGATCAGCATCCGCACCACGGGCGATCTCGCGCTGACCGGCGAGGAATTCGAGGAATTCGGCGAAATTCAGGAAAAGCGGACGGTCGAGTGCCGGAGCATCACGGCGCATTCCGATGTTTTCGGGACCATTGTTTCGCGCGGCGGAACGGTTTCGCTCAGAAAAAATGTGGTGGGTGGCCGAGTGAGCAACGAGGCGGGCGACATCGTTGTTGATGGGCTCGCGTCCGGTGCAGTGCTGATCGCGCTTGACGGCTGCGTCACGGTCAATCGCGCCGAGAGTTGCCTGATCATTGCGCGTGTCGTTGTGCTCGGCAACGCCACGCGCTGTGATGTGCTGGCCGACGAGGTTCTGGTTGAGCGCGCCGAAGGTTGTGCGATTGCAGGCAAGACCATCAATGCCCTGGAAACGAGGGGGCGCGGTGAAATCGACTGCGTGCTTTCGCTGCTGATACCCGATCTGTCAGGGTATCGGGCCAGGATCGACCTGCTGAAAGGCAAGCGTACGGCGCTCGATCTAAAGATTGAAGCTCAGCGTCTGAAAAGCGACGAGTTGCGCGGTCAGAAGGACGTGGTTCGGTATCAGGCTCTCGCCAGTCGGCTGCAACGCAAGGAGCTGGTTCTGAACGACCAACAGCAGTATGCCTGGCAGAGACTGGCGGAGCAGGTGGGCCCATCCTTGCGCGCCCAGGCCCAATTGGCCGACTCCATCAATGCACTCGATGATCAGATGGCTGAGCTGTCCCGGGAAATGGACGAACTCCAGGCCACCGAACAGGAAGCGTGCGATGACGTGGCCTGCAATGTCAGGAAGGTCGCTGGCGAAACGCGAATTCGCGGGTTGCGCATCAGCGGCGATGAACCGCCCTTGGTAACGCTGACGCCAAGGGAACTGAAGCTGCGTCTGCGTAACGTCGATGGGACCATTACGAGCCTGTTCTCGGGAAGCAGTGGCTCCTTCGACTGGCAGTACAAACGGCCGGATTCGCGCGGTGCTGCAGCGAAGGTGTAGTCGATGAGCGGCGGCAAAACACAGTCTTCGGGCAGGGTGCTCCGAGAGCCTCATGGATATTGGCTTGCGCGCCATCGATGTTGAAGATGCCCGTATTCATTGGCTTGCAGGCCTGCCCGTTCTGCGCACGCCTTTGAACCAATCGGTGTCGGCCTGATCAATATAGAATGCGTCGTCTGTCACGACAATCCCACGCTCCTGTTGAAAGGTGGATTCCTCATGCAACACCCCGTTTTCCCCAGATCCCCCGTGCTGGCCGGTACCGATATCGAGCAGAAGCGCGCGGAGATTCTCGACTATTATCAAGCCACCTTTGATTGCTATGAGCAGTTGTTCGACGTGCTGGTCGGCGACGAGGCGTATTTCAAGAAACCGATCAGCCTGCGCCACCCGCTGATCTTCTACTTCGGCCATACCGCGACCTTCTTCATCAACAAGCTGATGCTGGCGGGCTGGATCGAACAACGCATCAACCCGCGTTTCGAATCGATGTTTGCCGTCGGTGTCGACGAAATGAGCTGGGATGATCTGAATGAGGCCCGTTACGAGTGGCCGAGTGTGGATGAGGTCCGGTCCTATCGCCGGGCGGTTCGCGCTGCGGTTGAGCAGCTGATCCGCAGCAAGCCGTTGTCCTTCCCGATCACCTGGGATGACCCGTGGTGGATCATCCTGATGGGGATCGAGCACGAACGAATCCATCTGGAGACTTCGTCCGTGCTGATCCGCCAGCACGCACTCAAGTACGTCAAGTCGCATCCTGGCTGGGCACCGTGCCGCGAAACCTCGGAAGCGCCGCCGAATGCGCTGGTCGCTATTCCAGCCACCGAAGTACGCCTTGGCCGGGCACCAAGCGATCCGGTCTACGGATGGGACAACGAGTTTGGTGGCCATGAAGCGAGCGTTGCCGCCTTTCAGGCCAGCCGCTATCTCGTGTCCAATCAGGAGTTTCTGGCCTTCGTCGAGGCCGGCGGTTATGAGGACGATTCCTTGTGGCAGGAAGAAGGCGCCGGCTGGAAAAAATTTGCCAAGGTGCAGCATCCGACCTTCTGGGTACGGAATGGTGCACAGTGGCGCTTGCGCCTGATGCTGGAAGAGGTGCCGATGCCGTGGGACTGGCCGGTGGAAACCAATTATCACGAGGCCAAGGCCTTCTGCCAGTGGAAGGCGCGGGTCAGCGGCCAGCCGGTTCGTCTGCCGACGGAAGACGAATGGCAGGCGCTGTCCACGTTCACCGGCGCTAGCCATCTTGCGCCCGGGCAGGCCAACCTTCAGCTCGATCACTACGCCTCGTCGTGCCCGGTCACCCAGTTTGCCCAGGGGCCGCTGTTCGACGTAGTTGGCAATGTCTGGCAGTGGACCGAAACGCCGACCTATCCGTTTGACGGCTTCCAGATTCATCCGATTTACGACGACTTCACAACGCCCACCTTCGATGATCGTCACAACCTGATCAAAGGCGGCTCATGGATTTCCTGCGGCAACGAGGCCTTGCCCGAATCGCGCTACGCCTTCCGCCGCCACTTCTTTCAGCATGCCGGATTTCGCTACGTCGTCTCCGCCGCGCCCGTGGCCGTTCCAGCCTCGAACTACGAAACCGACCGCATGGTTTCGGAATACGCCGAATTCCACTACGGCGACGAATACTTCAACGTGCCGAATTTCCCGCGTGCGTTGGCGCAACTGGCCATCGCCGCGATGGGCGACAAACCGGCCGTCAAGGCGCTTGACCTGGGTTGCGCTACCGGGCGGGCGAGCTTCGAACTGGCGAGACATTTCGGGCAGGTTACCGGCATCGATTTCTCCGCCCGTTTCATCGGCCTCGGCGTGCGTCTGGCCGAACAGGGCCGGCTACGTTACACGCTGGTCGATGAGGGCGAACTGGTGTCCTACAAGGAACGGACGCTCGCAGAATCGGGGCTTGAAGCGGTGGCCAACAAGGTTGAGTTCTATCAGGGCGACGCCTGCAATCTCAAATCGGTATTTACGGGCTATGACCTGATTCTGGCGGCCAACCTGATCGATCGCCTCTACAATCCGGCGCTGTTTCTGGAGTCGGTGCATGAACGGCTCAACCCCGGTGGCCTGCTGTTGATCGCCTCACCCTACACCTGGTTGCCGGAACATACCAAGCGTGACGCATGGGTCGGCGGATTCAAGAAGGATGGCGAGAGTTTCACTACGCTCGACGGCCTCAAGGTCATTCTCGGCCAGCACTTCAGGCTAGTGCAGGGCCCATTGTCGGTGCCCTTCGTCATTCGTGAAACTAAACGAAAATTCCAGCACACGCTCTCTGAAGTGAGTATCTGGGAACGTTGTTAAGCACATCAAGGAAGCTTAGGAAAAAATGAGACGACTGAATATCTCGCACGTAACCGAGTACCGGTTTCCCGTGCCCGTAGTGCTGCAGCCGCATCGCCTGCGGTTGCGGCCCCTCGAAAGCCATAGTCTGCGCATCGAATCGTCGACGCTTGACATCTCGCCAGCCCATACCATTCGCTGGTATCGCGATGCCCTGGGCAACTCGGTGGCCATGGTTAACTTCAGTGAGTTGACGAATACGCTGCACGTGCTGAGCGAGGTGGTCATCAGCGTGTATGACGATGCGCCGCTGGATTTTCTGATGGAGGATTACGCCGTCAGTTTGCCGTTTGCCTATGCCATCGGCGAGCAGTCCGATCTCGCGCCTTTCGAACAAAGCGTGTATCCAGAGGATCATCCGGCGCTGCATGTCTGGCTTGATGGGCTGGGGCTGCTCAAGCGTCCGGTTGAAACCTTCACGCTACTCACGCAGTTGAACTGCGAAATCGCCAATCATTTCGCCTACCAGATCCGCGAGGAGGAAGGCGTCCAGTCCCCGGCAAAAACCTTGCTGCTGAACAGCGGTTCGTGCCGCGATTTCGCCGCCCTGTTCATGGAAGCCTGTCGTTACATGGGCCTGGCCAGCCGCTTTGTCAGCGGCTATCTGCACATGCCTGACAACGAAACGGGGAATGCCACCACGCATGCCTGGGCTGAAGTCTACCTGCCCGGTCCGGGCTGGAAGGGCTTTGATCCGACCAGCGGCCTGATTACCGGTGATCATCACATTCCGGTGGCGGTGGCGCGGCATCCCGAGTCGGTGCCACCGGTATCCGGGAGCTTTGTTGGCCCGGCCGGGCAGCGCCCGTCGCTGATCGTGTCGGTTCGGGTCAGTGATCCTGGGGGCGGCCAGACCATTTGAGCCACAGAAATCCCAGGCTGCCCGCCGCCAGCGAGGCGATCAGAATCGCCATTTTCGAGGCGTTGATGGTGGCGGCATTGCCGGTGAAGGCCAGGCCAGTGATGAAGATTGACATCGTAAAGCCAATGCCGCCGAGGATCCCGGCACCAATGACGTGCCGCCAAGTCAGGTCCGAGGGCAGGCGGCAGAGACCGGCGGCCACGGCTACAAAACAAAGCAGCGTTACCCCTAAAGGCTTGCCGACCAGCAAACCGGCGATGATGCCCAGGCTGTTGACGCTGGTCAGACTCTCCATCCAGTCCGGACCAATCAGGATCGCCGTGTTGGCCAGTGCAAAAATCGGCAGGACGATGAAGGCGACGGGTTTGTGCAGGACGTGTTCAAGCCGGTGTGAGGGCGATTTCTGATCCGCATCCTGGGCCGAATACGGAATGGCAAAGGCCAGTAGAACGCCGGCGACCGTCGCGTGAACGCCGGATTTCAGGGTGAGGAACCACATCAGCGCGCCACCTAGCAAATAAGGTAACAAGGCCATGGCCCGGAAGAAGCGATTCAGGGCGATGAGCAGCAGCCAGACGGTCAGGGCTCCTGCAAGATAGGCTACCGAGACTTGCGCCGTATAGAAGACGGCAATGACGATGATCGCGCTCAGGTCGTCGATGACAGCAAATGCAACGACAAAGACTTTCAGGGACGCAGGAATTCGGTTTCCGAGCAGAGCCAGCGCCCCAAGGGCAAAAGCAATGTCCGTGGCCATCGGAATGCCGATTCCGGCTTGCGTTGGTGTGCCCGCATTGAATGCGAAATGAATGAGCGCCGGGGTGATGATTCCGCCAAGGGCGGCAAAAAGCGGAAGCAGGGCGTTCTTGAAATTCGACAGTTCACCGCTATAGAGCTCGCGTTCGAGTTCAAGACCGATGAGCAGAAAGAAAACGACCATCAGCGCATCGTTGATCCAGTGCTCAAGGCTGAGTCCTCCGGCATCGACCTGCCAGAAACCCACGTAGCTCGCGCCAAGTGAGGAATTGGACAGTAGTAGCGAGATGACGGTGCAGACGATCAGCAGAATTCCGCTCGACTTCTCGGAATTGAAGAAGTTCTGGAAGGTCGATGACAGTCTTTGCTGTACGTCGGGCATGGATGTGTCAGAGCATTTCAGGCGGTGCCGCGATTCTTTCCCTGGACCCACAGGACATCGCCTCGACCACCCGCGACGTTGAGCGCGCGGCCGAGGACAAAGAGCAGGTCGGACAGGCGGTTCAGGTATTTGCGGGCCAGGTCGGAAACGCTTTCGTGGTTGGCAAGATGCACGAGGCGACGTTCAGCACGGCGGCAAACGGTGCGCGAAAGGTGCGCCAGTGCCGCTGCACGGGTTCCGCCGGGCAGGATGAAGTCCTTGAGCGGGCTGAGTGTATCGTTGAATTGCTCAACGAGTTCTTCGAGGCGGACGATATGCGCTTCGCTGATGATGTTGGTGCCGGGAATGCAGATCTCTCCGCCCAGGTCGAAAAGATCATTCTGGGCACCAAGCAGCGCTTCCCTGATGGCTACCGGAATTTCTTCGGCCAACACAACCCCCAGGCTGGAATTGAGCTCGTCGATTTCCCCGATTACGTCGATGCGCAGGCAATCCTTGGTCACTCGCGACCCGTCACCCAATCCGGTGGTGCCAGAATCACCGGTACGCGTAACAATTTTTGAAAGGCGGTTGCCCATGGTAAATCTCCTGAGGAGAATGGATGGTTGGTCGGACACCTGATTATATCGGAAGGTTCTCCCTGATTTCTTTGCCACAGCGCTGGGTGGGGGTCTGAGTATTCGGCAACGGCAGAGGAATCTATGGCAATCGATAAATCACTTTTCGTTGGCCTATCCGTGACGCGAACTGAGAACTACGTGGCAGGCGGAGCAGTGCTATTGTCATTCTTTGGCGCTATCACCGTCGGGTTTAGACCACAGGGAGGGCCACTGAACGAGAAGTGCTGGCCGCGCAATGCTTCGCGTTTTATGCCCAGCCTTTACGGGTGGTTTAGTTCGCAGCGGAGCCGCATAGTCAGTCTGTCTCTGGCCAAGTCAAACGTGATACTCTGCCGGCTCGGGGGAATTAGTAGAATGCCAATAATTATTGATGCCTGCGTCGCCCAGCATCAGGGAGATCGCAAGGAACAACAGGATCGTGTTGCCCTTGTTCCGCATCCCAAGGGCGGTGGCGTGGCGCTTGCAGTTGTCGCGGATGGTATGGGCGGGCATACCGGCGGGGCGCTGGCCGCTCAGCAGGTCATTCACACGGCGCGCAATAACCTTGAGCAGTTCTCTGCGCGCAGCGAATTGCCGCGCACCATGCTGGAATCAAGCTTCGGCGAGGCGCACATGCTGATCAAGGCATCGCGCTTCATGAACGAGAAGGATCCGCATAGTACGGCGGTGATGTTGCTCCTGCAGCCAGGCAAGGTAAGCTGGGCGCATTGCGGGGATAGCCGTCTTTACCGGTTTCGCGGTGATCGGCCCTTCTTCCAGACAACGGACCACTCTTATGTTGAACAACTGGTGGCCAAGGGGAAGATCACGCCGGAGCAGGCGCTGGTTCATCCCAATCGGAACATTCTGATTACCTCGCTTGGTGGCAACGAGGTTCCAAAGGTCGATTTTGGCGAAGCCGACGACTTGCAGGCCGGCGACTCTTTTCTGCTGTGCTCGGATGGTCTCTGGGGCTACTTCTGTGATACCGAGCTGGGAGGTGTGCTGGCCGCCTATTCGGCTCGCGAGGCATCGGAGCTGCTGATCAGTCGAGCGCGGACACGCGCTCATGGCGAAGGCGACAATGTCTCGCTGGCCATTCTGAAACTCGTGGAAGCGCCTGCCGCGAAAAAGAAGGTTGCCTGACCGTTACGAACGGGCAGGCTGAGACTTACCTTTTGCCGAGGCCGCCGAGCAGGGCTGCGACCAGACGGCGCGGTTTGTGCGGGTGTTCCATGTGCGCCACGACCTTGGCCGTTTCGGTGTCAGTCGGTGCGGCCATGGGATGTGGCACTGCACTCTCATACGGCTTGCTAAAGTCAAAACCATCGGCCGCGATGTGACTTTTGCGCCGACTGTTGGTGAAACTGCTGGTCGATGTATGCTCTCTCCGTGGCTTGGCAGCCGGAGCAACCGAGGGCGACGGTGCCGGCGGACGGCGGTGATGGCTCTTGCGGCCGGTCGGCGGGTACTCGTAATCGTATTCCGGGTCGAAGCCGGGAATGATGACCTGCTCGACCTGAATCTTGATCAGTTTTTCGATATCGACCAGATACTGAACTTCATGCGCAGAAACCAGCGAAATCGCCGTGCCCTGTTTGCCAGCACGGCCAGTTCGGCCAATGCGGTGGATGTAGTCTTCTGGCGTATGCGGGAGTTCGAAGTTGATGACGTGCGGCAGGTCGTCAATGTCAAGGCCGCGTGCCGCAACGTCGGTGGCGACCAGCACCAGTGCGGTGCCGTCCTTGAAAGCTTCCAGCGCCTTCAGGCGGTCCAGCTGGCTTTTGTCGCCGTGAATCGAGTCGGCGGCAATGCCGGCGCGCTGCAGTTCGCGAGCGAGCTTGTTGGTTTCGATTTTGGTGCGGGTAAACACCAGGACCTGATTGTATTCCGACGACTTGAGCAGTTTGACCAGAAGCGCGCGCTTGGCGTCGGCGGCCACTGGATGTACTCGGTGGGTGATTGTTTCCGAGACGGTGTTGCGCTTGGCGACTTCGATCAGTACCGGCGACTGCAGCATCCGGTCGGCCAGCTTCTTGATTTCTTCCGAGAAGGTCGCGGAAAACAGCAGGCTCTGCCTCTGTTTCGGCAGCAGGTTGATGATGCGTGTGACGTCCGGCACGAAGCCCATGTCGAGCATGCGGTCCGCTTCGTCGAGTACGAGGGCTTGCACGCTGCCGAAGTTGAGACATTTCTGTTCAACGAGGTCGAGCAGGCGACCTGGCGTGGCAACCAGTACTTCGATACCC
>JBBQAT010000134.1:0-11462 GCA_038316625.1 Burkholderiales bacterium | reverse complement strand
GAGATCGCCCGCCGCGTTGAATCGATTGCTCAACTGGCGGAAGAGTCGAATGTGGCGATGAACCGGACAGCGGAGTCCGCCCGGACGGTCAAGACCCTGGTCGGGACCATGCAGAAGGTGGTCGGGGGGTTCAGGGTTTGAAATCGATCCTTGGCATGAATCATCTTCTGCAAGTCATTCTGCGCCCGCGCTACCGCGCCAGAGACCGTCCGCTCCTGGAAACGCCCAAGGGTCAGTCGTAGCGCAAACGGATAGAACGGATACGCTCACTTGCTTTCAGAGAGTTTGTCATGCCGTTAAAACTCAATCATTCCAGGAGTAATAATCCATGAACACTTCTTCAATACGCTCAAGCTTTCTCGGACTAAGTGCTTCCTTCCTCCTCGCCCTGTGCTCAAGCGCTCTGGCAGCAGACTACAAAATTACCTCGCTCGACTGGGCTCCATACACCAACGATAAACTGCCAGCCCAAGGTGCTTCTTCAGCGGTAGTGACTGAAGCCTTCAAGGCCGCAGGCAATTCGCTGAAAATCGAGTTTTATCCTTGGAGTCGTGCGGTAGATATGGCCAAGGCCGACAAAGCTTATATCGCCTACTTCCCTGAATACTATTCCAAAGCCAATGAGGCTGATTTCTTGTATTCAGATCCGATCGGTGTCGGCCCGTTGGTATTCGTTGAACGAAAATCGGACCCCGTAAAATGGGATTCTTACGACAGCCTGAAGGGCAAGAAAATTGGCGTTGTCAAAGACTATGTGAATACCGACGAACTTGATGCCAGAATTGCCAGTAAAGCACTGAACGCTGATATCGCTCTGGATGACGCCAAGAATATTCAAAAATTGGCAGCCGGTCGAGTTGATGTTGCGGTGATCGATGTAAATGTCTTTAACTACTTGGTAAAAAATGACGCTGCGGTCAAAGCGGTTGCTGGACAACTGCAGGTTAATAGCAAAATCCTGGAAGACAAGAAACTCTATGTCTGCTTCAAGAAATCTCCCGAAGGAGAAAAGGCGCTGAAGGAATTTAATCTGGGATTGAAGAAGATTGACCCCGAGGCCATCATGAAGAAGTTAACAAATTGAGGCCTCCTCACGGCCTCTGCGCCCACCTCGGATAACAGAGGCGTTCAACCTTTTCCGAGTTCGGGCGTTACTCCATCTACCATCCATTCATTCGACTGGAGGTATACAAAATGGAGATCGCCATGGATACGAACTCAGGAAAAGCCTTGGATGAGGCCTGTAACCATAACAACGACCTTTATAACGACGAAGTTCTGTACACCACCTGGGTTGAAACGCCCCGAGCCAAAGCCGGTTCGGCGGGAAAAACTGTTTCGACGTACGGCGCATCGGTACAGGCTTGCGTGCAGAATTTCATGGCCCGCCTTTCGGCTTGTCAGGAGTCCGTGATTCTTTAGAGCGTGACGCTGCGGTCGCTTTGGGCGAAACCGAGCAGCGTTTCGTCAAGCCCCTTGCCAAGCGCCATGACTTTGAACAGATCACCCATCTCGGCCGGTGAAATCAGTTTTTGAGCGGCTTGGGCTTGCGTCAGATAACGCAGGTAGTCTTCGACCGGGGTGCGCGCCAGCACCTCGGGCAATCCACAGTTGAGCAAAAAAGCGGCTTGTGTCGTATAGCCGAGGAGTTCCAGGCCGGCGTCGAAACCCGCTTCGACAATCGCTGTAAAATCGACGTGCGCGGTAATGTCTTGCAATCCCGGCAGAAAAAACGGCTCGCCGTGCGCTTGATGGCGGTAGTGGCACATCAGCGTTCCGGTGTCGCGTTGCGGATGGTAAAACTCGTGGCGCGGAAAGCCGTAGTCGATGAGCAGCAGCGCGCCTTTGCCGAGAATGCTGGCCCACGAGGCGGTCCAGTCGGCTGAGGCGAGGCAGATTTCGCTCAGATAGCCGTCGGCCAGTGGAAACTCTTCGGCCACGACGCGTGCCTTTCCCAGAACCCGGCCTTCGGCAGGCCGGTCACGCCAGACAAATTCATTGTTTTCCCACGCGACGCCGCGTTCGAGAATGGCCGCATCCTGCCAGACCACCAACTGCACCGGCATCGCGTCGAGCAGTTCGTTGGCCAGAACCAGTCCGTCAAAATGTTCGGGCAGACTATCGAGCCAGTCGACGCGGTCGAGCAGATGCGGCGCGCGCCGGCTGATTGTGGTGCGCTGGCGTTCGCGTAATTCGCCGGAGAGGTCGAGAATGCGGTAGCGCTCGGGCAGTGCGCTGCGCAATTCCAGTTCGAGCAGCAAGTCAGCGGCCAGACGCCCTGACCCGGCACCGACTTCGATGATCTGTGGTGCGCTAAGCGCGAGAATCTGCGCGGCCTGCGCGGCAAGCGTCTGGCTGAAGAGCGATGAAATCTCGGGGGCTGTGACGAAGTCGCCTGCGGCGCCGAACTTGTGTGCGCCACCCGAGTAATAGCCCATCCCCGGCGCGTAGAGCGCTAGTTCCATGAAGCGGTCGAAACCAATCCAGCCGCCAGCGGAATCGATTTCATCGGCGATGCGCATTTTCAGCACCTCGCTGTAGGCCTGTGCGTCGAGGTCAGGTTTAGGTAGGTTCATGCCTGTTTCCAATCTCGATTTCCGTCATGCTGCCGAAGTCGAATTTCAGTTGCGTCCAGTCGGCGACCGGAAGTTGCTGCCAGTGACCGATCAAGGCGCGAATGATGCCCGCGTGAGTGACCAGCGCAACGCGTGGCGTATTGAGGAGATCAAGCGAGGTGGCAAATTCTATGGCACGGCGTTGCAGGCTGGCGACCGATTCACCCCCCGGCGGAATGAAACCGAGAACGTCGACAGCCCACGCATCAAGCGCGCCACGGTCGATATCGTTCCAGGCCTTGCCCTCCCAATCGCCGAAGTTGATTTCGCTCAACCGCGCGTCGATGCGTGCTCGCGGATCGAGGGCTTCGGCCAGGCGGCGGGCGCGGCGCAGCGGGCTGGAAATGACCGGCGTGCCTTGCGGCAGTCGGCTTCCAAGATGTGCTGCGACGGTCAGCGGGTGCTCACAATCGACGTCCAGTTGGCCGTAGCAGAGTCCGGCGTCAATCAGCGGGCGCGGATGGCGAATCAGGAAAACTTGCACAGTAACCCGCAGTAGAAAGCCACTTCGGAAAGCTGCTGCGTCGCGCCGAGACAATCGCCGGTGTAGCCGCCGATCTGGCGCTTGAACATGCGCGCCAGCCACAGCGTGGCCAGTGCGGCCAGAACGACGCCGATGAGCACTTGCCTGAACGGCAACAGGAACAAGGGGAGGAGTGCGGTCAGCGCGGCAAAAGCCAGCGAACCACGACTGATGTGGGTAGCCAGCGGCTTGGACTTGCCTTCGTCGCGCACATAGTCGAGCGCACTCAGCACGGCCGTCGCGCACAGACGCGAAATGGCATGCCCGGCAATCAGCGTCAGCGGAACCATCCACAGCTCAATCTCGACCAGCGCGAAGAACTTTGTGAGCAGCATCATGACGAGGGCGACCGCGCCGAAACTGCCGATCCGCGAATCCTTCATGATCGCGAGGATCTGCGACTTCTCCCAGCCGCCGCCGAAGCCGTCGACCATGTCGCTCCAGCCGTCTTCATGAAAGGCACCGGTAACGTAGAGCGTGATTGCCATCGACGCCAGCACGGCCAGCGTTTTCGGCCAAAAGAAGGACGTCAGCGCAAAGACCAGCGCCGCGATGCCGCCGACGATCAGGCCGACCGCCGGAAAATAGCGTGACGAGCGCTCAAGCGCTTCACTGCTGTGCCCGACCCAGGCCGGGACGGGCAAGCGCGTGAAGAAACGGATCGCGCCGAAGAAGTACTCGAGTTCGTTACGCATCGCCATGGTTCAACAGTCAATCAAAAAAGCGAACCACCAAGGCACGAAGACACCAAGTTTCACCAGGAAGAAAACTTGGTGCCTCTTTGTGAACTTGGTGACTTGGTGGTTCGCATTTGAATTTAGCTCTTCTCGCTCACGCCTGCCGATTCAAAGCTCGCCATCTCGTTGAGGAAGGCGACCGCTGCGTTGACCAGCGGCCAGGCGAGGGCGGCACCGGTGCCTTCGCCCAGGCGCAAACCGAGATTGATCAGCGGCGCGGCGTCGAGGTCGCGCAGTTGGGCGAGGTGGCCGGGTTCGGCAGAGCGGTGGCAGAAAATGCAGTAGTCGCGAATACTCGGCGCAATGCGCGACGCCGCGAGCAAGGCCGACGTGACAATGAAGCCGTCGATGAGCAGGGTCATGCCGCGTTCGGCCGCACCGAGCATGGCGCCCGCCATGACGACGATTTCGAAGCCGCCGAACTCGGCGAGAACGGTCATGGCATCAACGTCGTCCGATAGATCGGCACGCTGTGAAGCCAGCATCAGCAGGTCGCGCTTGCGCGCGAGGCCTTCGTCATCGAGGCCGGTGCCGCGACCGATGCAGTCGACCAGCGGCGTGCCGGTCAAGGCATGCGTGATAAGCGAAGCGGCCGCGGTGTTGCCAATCCCCATTTCGCCGAAACCCAGCACGTTGCAGCCCTCATCGGCCAGCGCACGGGCGATTTTGGCGCCCGCCTCCAACGCGGCGGCGCATTCAGCAACGCTCATCGCCGGTTCGGTCAGGTAGTTGCGGGTGCCGGCAGGATTGATCTTGGCGTTGATCAGGCCGTCGCGTTGGCCGAAATCATGCGCCACGCCGGCGTCGACGACTTTCAGCGAAAGACCATTCAGGCGGGCGAAAACATTGATCGCTGCGCCGCCGGCGAGGAAATTCTCGACCATCTGCCAGGTCACCTCCTGCGGGAACGCCGAAACACCGGCCTTGGCAGCACCATGGTCGCCGGCGACGACCAGAATGTGCGGGTTCGAGAACGTCGGCGTCAGCGACTGCTGAATGCGCCCGATCTGCAGTGCAAGCTGTTCAAGCTGGCCGAGCGATCCGAGCGGCTTGGTCTTGTTGTTGATCTTGTTTTGCAGCGCGCTATCAAGGGCGTTGCCCGGTGACTGGATTGAGAATGGCATGGGAGAAACCTTCGAAAGATGCGATTGGGAAGTCGGCGATTATACGCTTGAGCCCCTGCACAAATCTGCGGTGACTCCGTTTTTCAGGACGGTTGAGGAATCACGAAAACCGGCACAGCAACCCGCCGTAAAAGGCGACTTCAGCGAGTTGTTGGGTGGCGCCCAGGCAATCGCCGGTATAGCCGCCGATGTCCCGCTTGAACATTCGCGCCAGCCAGACGGTGGCAATAAGCGCGAGCACCAGGCCAGGGATGAATTGTCGTGGCGGCAGCCAAAACAGGGGAAGTAGCGCGGTCAGCGTGGCGAAGGCCAGATCACCGTAGCCAAGGCGATTGCTGAACGGCTTGGCCTTGCCTTCGGGGCGCGCATAGTCGAGTGCGGAAAGAACGAAAGTCGCACATAGACGTGAGACAGCGTGCCCGGCAATCAAGGCCACCGGGACTTGCCACAGATCGATTTCGACCAAGGCAAAAAAGCGGGCGAGCAGGAGGATAACGAGTGCTACCGCGCCAAAACTGCCCACACAGGAATCCCGCATGATGGCCAAGATTCGCTCTTTCTCCCAGCCGCCGCCAAAACCGTCAACCATATCGGTCCAGCCGTCCTCATGGATCGCGCCGGTGAGCATGATCGCCGCCGCAATAGCGGCGAGGACAGCCAGGGTTTTGGGCCAGAAAAAGGAGCTCAGGACAAAGGCCAGTGCAGCGATGCCGCCCACGATCAACCCGGAGAACGGAAAGTAGCGGATAGCGCGTTCGAGTGCCAACGGACTGTGTCCGCGCTTGCCGGGGATCGGCAGGCGCGTAAAAAACCGAATCGCGCCGACGATGGTTTCAAGCTCGCTACGGGCTGTCATTGGTAACCAGCCTGCGTCCGAGAAAAACTAAACACCAAGAAACCCCTTTGATTTTCTTGGTGGAACTTGGTGCTCTTGGTGCCTTGGTGGTGAAGATTTTTCATCGTGCTAGCGAATATTCTTGCTGACGCCAGCCGACTCGAAGCTGGCCATTTCGTTCATGAACGCCAGCGCCGAGCAGATGACCGGATAGGCGACCATGGCGCCGGTGCCTTCGCCCAGGCGCATGCCGATGTCGAGCAGGGGCTCACCGCCGAGTTCGCGCAGTTGCACGATATGGCCGGCTTCGGCCGAACGGTGGCAGAAAATGCAGTAGTCGCGAATAGCCGGGGCGATGCGCGCGGCGGCGAGCAAGGCCGAGGTGGCGATGAAACCATCGACGAGCAAAGTCATGCCGCGTTCGGCACCCGCGAGCAGGGCGCCGGTCATCATCACGATCTCGAAACCGCCAAACTCGGTCAGAACAGACATCACGTCAGCATCGGCCGGCAGATTGGCGCGCTTGACCGCCTGCGCCATCAGTTCCTGCTTGTGCGCCAGTCCGGCGTCGTTCAGGCCGGTGCCGCGCCCGACGCAATCGATCAACGGAGCGCCGGTCAGGGCGTGGGTGATCAGCGAAGCCGACCCGGTGTTGCCGATTCCTTTTTCGCCAACGCCCATCACGTTGCAGCCCTGGTCGGCGATTGAGCGGGCAATCTCGGCACCCTTGGCCAGCGCCGCTTCGCATTGCGCGCGGGTCATCGCCGGCTCGACCAGATAGTTGCGCGTGCCGGTCGGGCTGATCTTGGCGTCGATCAGGCCGTCGCGCGGGCCGAAATCGTGCGCTATGCCGGCATCGACAACGATCATGGTCAATCCGTTCTGACGCGAAAAGACGTTGGCGCCAGCACCGCCCTTCAGATAGTTCTCGATCATCTGCCAGCTTACGTCCTGCGGGTAGGCCGAAATACCGGCCTTCGCCGCGCCGTGATCACCGGCGAAAATCAGCATGTGTGGCTTGCTGAAGGTCGGCGACAGCGTTTTCTGGATACGCCCGACCTGCAGCGCGATTTTTTCCAGCAGGCCGAGTGAACCGAGCGGTTTGGTCTTGTTGTCGATCTTGCTTTGCAGGGCAGAAATCAGGGAATCGTCGAGCGGGCGAATGGAAAAGATCATGGTAGAAGCAGGCTCAAAAAGGAGCGGCGATTATACGCTCCGGCTCCCGTGCTAAGCTTGCGCCATGCGAGAACTGATCATTGGTGGAGCCCGTTCGGGCAAGAGCACGCTGGCCGAAAAACGGGCGCTTGAGAGCGGCCTGCAGGTCGTTTACGTGGCGACGGCGCAGGCCCTGGACGGCGAAATGAAACACCGCATCGCGCTGCATCAGGCGCGACGCCCGGCGACCTGGGGGCTGGTCGAATCGCCGCTCGACCTGGCGGCGACCTTGAAACAACACGCGGCACCCGGTGTCTGCCTGCTCGTCGACTGCCTGACGCTGTGGCTGACCAACGTGCTCTTTGCCGGCGAGGCGGCCCGGCAGGCCGAGGCCGGCCAGCCGGTCGATTGCGCCGTGTTCAGGAACGAAGTTCAGGCGCTGGTCGATGGCTTGCCACAGCTGCCGGGACGGATCATCATTGTTTCCAATGAAGTGGGTTGGGGCGTGGTACCGATGGCCGCCGTCTCGCGCCTGTTTGCCGACGAGCAGGGACGGCTCAATCAGCGGGTGGCGGCGGTTTGCGAAAAGGTCACGCTGGTGGCGGCGGGTTTGCCGCTGGTGCTCAAATAATCAGGAGAATCCTATGTACACGCGAATCATGGCCGCCATCGATGACAGCTTCGCCACCAGCAAGGTGCTTGATACGGCGATAGACGTGGCCAAGAAATACGGAGCGAAACTGGCGATCTGCCACGCGCTGGACCAGACGATTTTCGCTCAGGGGACCGCTGCGACCTGGCTGTCGAACGGCGTTAACCCGGTCGAGCGCACGCTGCGCGATAGCGCGCTGATCTTTGTCGACGAGGCCGCCAAAGTAGCACATGCCGCTGGCCTTGAAGTCGAAATCAAGCTGGTCGAATCGGAGCAGACGCATGTCGCGGAGATGCTCGCCAACGCGGCGACCGAATGGCAGGCTGGGCTGCTGGTGGTCGGCACCCACGGACGCCGCGGTGTAGACCGCTTCTTTGTCGGCAGCGTCGCCGAACAGCTGGTGCGCAAGGCGAGAACCTCGCTCCTGCTGGTGCGTTCGGAATAAGGGCTGGAACGCGCGTGAAACGGTCATCTTGGAGCGTGCCAGCCTGCGAGGAAATAAGCATGCACTTCCCAGAGTATGCCTCTTACAGATGCCCTATCGACGGGCGTTTCCGGGCGATGATCGGCAATTCGGGGGTCCGGATCTCCTAGTGGGCAGAGCGCTTACTTGCCAAGAATGTAGTGAGTCGATTTCGGTTAGGAAAATGGACAGTGCCGTTGCCGCTTCGGCATATTGACTGACGCAGTGCTCTGCATTTGATTTCGCGGTGAACAAGATGGCAATAAGGCGGAAACCAGCGATTGACCGCGACACCCGGCGTCAACCATACTCGTCGGAACTCCCTGAAGCCCCCCCGGATTTCTCCTCCTTTTTCTGAGGCCGAAATGAACTGGTTCCTGAAATTGAGTATTCGCTGGAAATTTCAGCTTGGTTTCTTCATCGTAACGATGGTGACGACCATCTTTAACCGCCTGATGGCGTCGCACGAACTGCAGCAAATGATCGACATCGCCCGCCAGGGTGGCGCGCCCTCGGCCGCAATACAGGCGATGGTCGAAAACCGTGCCGACTATCATTTCAACTCGATCTGGGAATCCGGTGTCGAGTTCGCTGTTCAGTTCATGCTGATCGGCCTGGTGGCGAAGCTGTTTCTCAAGCCCATTCTGAATCTGTGCGACACGCTGAAAGTAGTGGAAGCGGGTGATCTGACGCGCGGTATCGCGATCACAGCTTACGACGAGGTCGGCGTGTTGCAGCGGATTTCCAGCAACGTCATCAGCAAGCTGTCGGGCATTCTCGGGAAAGTGGAAGACAGCGGCAAGCACATGGCGCAGTCGGCCTTCCAGATCGCCACCATCTCGAAAGAGATTGCCGAGATGAGTCGCAAGGAACAGAGCCGTTCCGACGCGGTATCCAAGGAGACGCAGGCGCTGAGCGACATCGCGCGCTCGGTCGAGGCGCAGGCGAGTTCCGCTGCGGTAAAGACGCGCGCTGTCGAGCAGTGTGGGCGCGAGGGCGTCGACGCCGTACAACGAAATATCGCCGAAATGAAGGCCACGGCATCCGAGGTGGATCGCGCCTCAGTCGACGTGACCGAACTGGCGACCACCGCAGCGAAGATTTCAAGCATTATCGACACCATCAAGGAAATCGCCGGCCAGACCAATCTGCTGGCGCTCAATGCGGCCATCGAGGCGGCACGCGCCGGCGAACAGGGACGCGGCTTTGCGGTCGTCGCTGACGAGGTACGTAAGCTGGCCGAGCGCACCACCCGGTCAGCGGTCGAGGTCACCGGCATCGTCGGTGGCATCGGCACGCGTGTCTCCCAATTGCTCGAAACCATGACGGTCGTCGTGACCAAGGTGCGGCACAGTCAGTTGGTTGCCGCCGAAACAGGCGAGGCGATGTCCGGCATGGCGAGCGGAGTCTCCGAGGCCGCCGCCGCAAGCGATTCCATCGCCGATGCGAGCCGTAAACAGATGACGCAACTGCAGTTTCTGGAGAAAACCCTGGCGGACTTGTTCCTGACGCTTAACGAAAGCTCCGCCAAGGTTGATACCACCGCCGCCATTGGCACCAGTCTGCATCGCGTTACTGCCGGTTTCACCGAGATGATGTCCGGCTTCCGCTTTCAGCGCGAGACGGAAAACCTGGCGCGCGACCGTGGCGACAAACGCCGCCATCCGCGACTGAAACGCGGCATTCTGGTGCGCATTGGCCAGGGGAGCGGGGAGATCGAAGCGCTGGTTTCCGACCTAAGCGTGTCCGGCGTGCGGCTGACGATTCCGCGTTTCCTCCAGGAGGGGAAGCCGGTGAGAGTATCGCTGCATCTGCCCGCCGATTCGATCGATGGCTTCAGGACGCAAACGCCTCTGGACCTTGATGCCAAGCTTTGCTGGCAGCGCAAGGAAGATGATCGACTGCGTTGCGGACTCGAATTCATCTCGCTCGATGCCGCGCAACGCGGCGGAATTGAGCGTATTTTCGAGTTCTACAACGTGAATCCGGAGTACGTATCGGCCAATGCTGAGAGTGATGAAAATGGCAAATTGGTTCGTGGTCCGGTAACTCGGTGAATATGGCGTCTTCCAATGGCTGGGGGACCGCGTTCAGTCTTGACCGGCCCAACAGGCTTTCCCGATGAATGGCTCTTGATGGCGGAACGCGAACCTGGATCATCCTTAAGGAAACGCTGATTTATTCCGAGGATTCGTTGTTATTTGCGCGCAATCACGATATGCGTGGATCGCGTGCGCCAGCAAACCCATCCAATACCGATGGCGAATGCCGCAGCGATGAGTAGCTGCTGGGGAAGGTCGTACCGGTCGGCAAGAAACTGTACGAGGACATTAAATTCTGTGGAAACCATGGCTGTTCCGTAAGGGGTGATGGATTGCTCGGTCTGAGTTCACGCAGGCTGAACCTGTCGCCTGAAAGGCAAGGGTCATGCGGTGCTTCAGGCAGGCCGTCTGTAGACCGCCAATTGACGGGCATTGCGGGGCCGTGGCTCGATCAACTTCAACCAGTCGGTTCGAGGCGGGCAACGATCCTGGTGGTCAGTGGCGACGGCCCAAAGATTGCGTACGATACGATTGAGGTTGGCCCGGCTCATCCCCCAGGCCTGGGCGACCTCTAAAACCGATTCGTGCTGCACCATGACGGTGTGCGCCGCCGTGACGTTCTTTTCCAGATAACGGCCGTGCGTGTGGCGTTGGTTCAACTTTTTGCGCAAGGCGTCGAATTGTTCGGGGCTCAGGGTAAATTTCGGTTTTCTCATTCGTCGTTACCGATTGGTCGCCCGTCGACGGCCGTCCGGGACGGGCTTGGAGAGAAGGCGCTGGTTTTTGAAAAGAATTGCGGTTGTCTTGAATGCGGCATTCCCGAACGTGCAGGGAAAAGCTGAAGGCGGTTGGCATCCTTTACTTGGCCGATAAAGAAAGAATCCCCGGCGATCCTCTGCCAAAGCGGAGGTGCCGGAGTTTTTGTGCTTTAGAAATAGCTTAGTTCGACGCAGGTACCTTTGACTCGCTGTTGTTCTTTCATGCGTGGGCGACGTAGCATAGCCGCTCCGAAAGAAATGCCAAGCTGACCCCTTAAGGAACGGTAGGTGCTGTCGGCGTTCTTGATGAGTTTGGTGGCGTTGCCGGGTGGCGCGTTGTAGCTGCCGTCCGGGAGTTTGACGAAGACTTCGCCGTTCAGGCCCTGGCGGACGATGACGGTGTTGTTCAGGAGCTGATCACCGAACCAGCGTTGGCCGAGGGTGGCGACGACCATCTTGTCCAGCGGCTTGGCGACGTCGCTGATCAGGTCGAGGGAGACCATCTGTTCGACGAGGGTACCGACGGCGTCGAGGGCGGAATCCTCGCCCATGCCCTGG
>JBBQAT010000133.1:0-11622 GCA_038316625.1 Burkholderiales bacterium | reverse complement strand
GCACAGGATTGATCGATAGTCCGCACATTGTCAATAATCGCAAATGTAAGGTTCTCAAGAGCTATCTTCAACACGCGTTGAGCGGCGTGGCCGAAGCTAAGCTTCCGTTTGTACAGTCGGTGGTCGTACTTACCAGCGATCATGCCAGGGTGGAAGGGGCCACGCCCGCAAAACAGGCTTTACCGGGTCTAGGGACTATTACGTTCGACGGAATGGAGGAGCTAGGCCATTACCTGAAGCAGCGCGTGCATGAAAACCCCAGAAATACAGAGCGCGCCCTCACCGATGTCCAGTTTCGCAAACTGGTCGCACAACTCGATTACGACAAGCAGACCCAAACCATCGACTATGCTGACCAGATTCCAGGGTATCGAATTCGGGAAGATAAAGAGTCGACCGCGTCCTTCATCACTTATATCGCGCAACGCAACCCGAACATTGACAACCGCCTGTACCGCTTGCGCGTGTTCGGAAAGCTAAGCGCCGACCCTGCCCTTAGTGAAAAACAAGTGCGCAGTTTGAAGGCAGTTAGCCGTCTACCCTACCATCCCGGCATTAAGGCGGTGCAATCGCATCCGAATGAGCGCAACTTAATTGTTGAAGTGTCGGACTGGACCGATACCCGATCGCTCGACAACGTCCTTGCCGAGCATCGGCACATCGATTGGCGCCGTGGGGCGCAAATCACACGCGACGTTGCGGCAGCGCTCGATTTCATGCATACGTCCGACGCGGCTCTAGTACATCGAAACGTTCAGCCCAAGAGCATCCTGGTCTGCTCGGATGGGCACGCACAGCTGACCGACTTTGACCTCGCCTACGACCCCGGCTCCGACTTTACCGTTCTCGGCGTCCACGCCGAAGAGCGCCTATCCGTCAACTTTACCGCGCCGGAGGTATTTCTGGGGAGATCCGATTTTTCTTCGGACGTCTATTCCCTGGGCGCCGTTCTTTTCCAGGCAATCAGCGGGGCCGAGCCTGATGCCGCGTCTGACATGGCAGCCATATTCACTGCGAGCCTAAAAGGCTCGCCCGGCAGCGAAAAAGACCTCGCCCGTTTGGTCAACCTGGTCATCAGCATGCTCGCCGAAAAGCCCGAGCAGAGGCCGACCGCCGCGGTGGTGGAAAACACACTTTCAGGTCTTATAGAGCCGAAGGAATCGCAAACAGCGCCGTCGGACCGGCCCATGCAGGAAGAAACGCCATACACGGAACGCAAGAAGATTTCAGAAGGCGCGACCGCCGAGGTGTACCGGGTCGACAATCACGGCGAACTGTTTATCCACAAGGTTTTCAGGGCAGGCATCGCGCGCGATCAGGCCCTGCAGGAACGCGATACTTTAAGGGCCGTGGACAAACTGCACCTGTCGATCCTGTTCCCCCGGGTGCGCCACTTTTCCGAAGTAGAAGGCCACCGTTGGTGTCTTGCAGTCGATTTGGTGCCGGGAACGCCGATTCGTGATCTCATCAAAAACGGCAAGCGACCATCCATTAATCTGTTCGTCGACGTCGCCCGGATCCTGCTGGAAGCCCTGAGTCGTCTTCACAAGCCGGGCGAGGAACATCGGGAGATTATCCATAACGACATCAACCCCAACAATGTTCTGATCGATGACGCAAGCGGAGCTGTCGGGCTGATCGATTTTGGCAGTGCGTCGGCCGCCGGGGTTGTCACGTTGCGTGGCACTCCCGGATACGTGGACTCGACGCTGGTTTCGCGAAGCGACATGAATGCCTGCGCGCAGGGCGATCTGTTCGCGCTCGGCCGTACTCTCGACCAATGGCTGTCGGACAGAGACGTCGTGGATGAACCGGGGGAGGGCGATCCGCAGCTTGGGCGTCTCCTCGCCTGGCTGGAAAACGCAATCTCAGCGGACGGCGTCCGATACGAATCGGCAAACGCGATGCTTAAGGCACTCGATCAAGCACTGGCGGCCCCTGAACTGCCCGCGCCAGGCCCTGCGGTGACCGAGACGGAAGGCGTGCCCGCAGGCCGTGGCGAGGGAGAGTTGCCGGTGGTCGACGTCGAACCGACACAACCTCAGCATATCAATCCGTTTGTGCAATATCTCAACACGCTGCATAACGTCAGCGCGGGAAATGCCAACGCGCTGGCGGAATACCAGGCCACCAATGTATTTTTCGGCAGCATCTACGAAGCGTCGCCGATCGTGAAGGACATCTACCGGCGCCTGAGCGCAGATGGCGAGGTGGTCATCGTGTTGTCCGGGCATGCCGGCGACGGAAAATCGACCATTGCATTGGATGTGCTGAAAAAGCTCAGGGGCTTGAGCGTCGACCAGACCCTTTCCGCGCCACCAGCGCCAGTAGAACACGCAAATCTCAACGGGAAATCGATCTCCATTTTGAAGGACATGAGCGAGCATTCGCCAAGCGCCCGGGGCGCGCGCTTTACGGATGCACTGCGGGCCGGCACAGGGAGCTGGCTGATCGTTACCAATACGGGCCCCTTGCTGAACACGCTCAAGGATTTGAATTCTGAGGTCGAAGAGCAAATCCTTGAGTTGCTCGACCGTCCGATTAGCGGCGTGTTGGACGACGAAACCCATCGTATCGACAAATTCGACAAGGCTATCTACATCGCCAACCTGAGCAAAATGGATAACGTCGAAACAGCGGTGCGGGTCTTGGCAAAGATCACAGTGCACCCCGCCTGGGGCCTTTGCCAAGGCTGCGCCGTAAAGCAAACCTGTCCCATCAACAACAACATCGCCACCATAAAAAGCGCACCCGAGCTAACACAGCACGTGTCGTGGATGTACCGCTTGCTGACGTCCTATGAGCGGCGTCTGACGATGCGCCAGATGTCAGCGCATATCGCTTTCAGCATCACCGGCGGTACGGAGTGCGCAGCGGTGTCGGGCTTGATCGATCAGCATGGCGTGCAATCGGCGTTTCGCGCGCACTTGTTCAGTGAGCTTTTTTTTGGGTTCTCCAACGGGAAGCGCTTGATACCGGCGCTGACCCTCAATTGTGTCGAGCAGCTTCAGATGTATGCCTCATGTGGCCGCACCCGGCCAGCGGTCGAAATGAAGCTGCAGAACGAGGCTTGTAGTGAGTATGCTCCGCTTCCCAACCCCGCTTTGCCGCCTTTTGCACATTGGAAAAGCAAAGCGATGGACTCGGTCAATGGCGCATCCGCGCGCGCCGCGCTTCGACGGCTCGTCTTCATGTTCGGCCAAGTGAAGGATGAAATCTGGTGGAACGCCTTCGTCCAGGATTTTGCAGGATCGGAAAAACTTCGGGACTGGGAAGACTGGCGCGCGCGGGGAGAACTTCCGGCACCCTCGGTGCGTCGATTGCTGGTGCGCCAAGTGCTTTCAGTCCTTCGGGAGCATTGCACGGGCTTCACATCCTTGTCGGGAATTAGCGAAAAACTCTACATCACACTGCGCCGTGATGATATGGAAACCACACAACCGGTTCAGGTCATCATTGGCGAGTATGAAGAAGGAGATTTTCAACTGAAATACGATCGTGCGGAAAAGATGCCGCGCCTATGCTATGGGCCGCTTGACGATAAGGTATTCATGCGCCTACCCCTGCCGTTGCTCGATTTTGTCAGCCGACGCAGCCGGGGCGACTTCGGGCAAAGTCTCGATCCTATTTATGTCAATCAACTAGACCTGTTTTGCTCGCAGCTGGTCGCCAACAAGCGCGTTGCGCCTGAAGATGAAGATATTCGACTACTGAGCGTAAGTGTGACTGGCGTACAAAAGATATTTAGTATCGCGATCGACGACACGCGGATGGAGATCAACTAATGGCGCGCTTTCCCCTGAACGTCGTCGATCCCGACGACGATCCCGGCGACAACGATAAGAATGCGGCTATTCAGGTCTTCGGGCGCCGATTTTTTAAAGATCAAACGCCGGTCGAATACCTCGCCGAGTTTTTTCTTGTCTTTGCTTCAACCAAGGACGAGTGTCGCGCCGACGCCTACGTTTTCCCGGATTACGGCAGTGCGCCGCCGGCCAAGCTCACCTACCACCCGCCATATCGTCTCGGGCTGAAGCTTTTCGCATTCCTCGGCGCGTCTAAGCTGGAAACGCGGCACTCGGTCCATATTTCGTCATTCCGCCAAGGTATTTCCGAGGTCGAGCGCCGGATTAGTTCGCCGGACAGCACGATCACCCGCGAGGACGGGGTTCGGCTAGTGCAAAGGTTGTTCTCCGGCTTCTTAGGAGTGGCTGGCGATCGTACCTGGACCGCCCACGCGTTCCTTCCTGCATCCGCCAGCCTGCTCGCGCGGGAAGTTCTATGGCGACATAGTGGCTCTGAAGGCGCAGCGAAAAAAGACCTGACATGGCACGCTGCGTGGCCGTTTTTTAACACTAGCAAGCATAGCTTCATGGCTCGTGGCGGAGAGCAACTGTATCTACAGCTGACCAGCATGTTCAATACCGATGGGAGAGCGATCCCAGCTGCGTTTAGAAAAAATACGGCACGAACGTATGCGCATTTTGATGAAATTGGCTCTACCGATCAGCTACGCACCAACCTTCAGCAGCAGCTTGCCAGATTGCTTCGAGAGAGCGACCGCGCGGTTGGCGCCTTGGGCAATTTCGTCGAAAAGGCGTTTCACGACGCTGGGGTTGAAAGTGAACACCTCAGTCCAAAAGAAGCAGTGCTTGGCTGGGTCCCTCGGGAGACCGCAACCGAGGCATTTCTTTTTGCATGGGAAGCGGAGAACATTAGCAAAGCACAGCGCAGCGGACTGCAAAAAATTTCGCTCCTGAAAAATCTGTGCGTCCTTCACGTGATGCGCAGTCTGTGCTTTCAAAGCGCCCGCGTCATGGAGTTGGGCCCGCTGAGAGAGTTTGTGGGCGGCTACTCCTGGGTCGCCTGCGCGGCCAATGTGGCGCCCCACCACGCCGGCAAGAAAACTGCGATCAATGCCTACGAAGCCGTCGAAAGCCTGTTATATCGCTCGCTCCGTACCTTCGGCGGCTATGCGCCGGGAACGGTACCGACGGACGAAGCAGAGAAGCAACGCTGGCTCGACAAGGGCGATGACAACACGCTTCGCCTGTTTCGCAAACTCGGCAAGCAACTCGGCGTCATCGTGCCGCGCAAAGGTCAAGGCATGCGTATCACCTTACCTCCGCACATTGTGCGGTTGTTGGTTGCAGCCTTGATTCCGCCGGGAAAGCGGATCCGGCTCGATGCGTTTTACCAACGGATTTTTGGCCATTACGGCATCGCGATAAGCCAGGAAATCGCCGAAGCTGGACTGTCTCTCTATGGAATTCAACACGCTGCGGATGCGTTTGGCATCGATTCAACCTGGTTCGAGGAAGAACTGCGGCGCGGAGGATATCTTATTCCGCTCTCGGATGCGGTCTCACTGGTCTCAAATCCATACAAAGGATGAAAGTGAATCTGTTTGTCGATGCATTAGCCAACTACTTGATAACTGAATGCGACCAAGTTTTAAAAGCGCAAGATAGTGCAAATAAAATCACGCTGGTGGTTCAGAGCTTCCCCCTGGCAGACACCGTCGCCATTATAAAAATGGTTGACGATTTCTTCGTCAAAAGCCACCCGGGGACGCCGCGCGTTTTGAAAATCTCCCTTGGTCTGTGGAACAGCTGGAGCGCGGCGGATAAGAAGGCGCTGGACTGGACTACGCAGACGGTGCAGCAGTGGGTCGACCTGCAAGACCAACTGGTGACGTTTCGGAACGAGGGTCATTGCATTTTCTTCGGGTTTGACCACGCTTCCGAAAAAGGTAGCCTGAAGGATTTTCATCTGGTCAATGAAGAGCTGTTGTGGACGCGGGTGTTAACCGGCCGATTCAACAAATGGGTCGACCAATGCGCAGACCATCTTGACGACTCAGATGAGGCTGGTAAACAGCATTTGCTGGCGTTCCTTGAATCAGTGGACAAGTTCAATCCCCGCAACCTCAGCCGCATCTCGCGGTTTCTATGCTCGGTACTGGCGGAAACGCCCGATAGCCTGCGCGACGCGGTCCGTGCCTGCTACTCACGCCTGCCGGAATGGAGTGCCATGCCCCTGGTCGATGTTCCTGTTGGCAGAAATCTGCCGCGCCTGAACGGGTTGGTCGATTCAGCGCACCGTTTTTCCACGCATGCAATGTTCACGTCGCGCGCCGAACGCGAGAAAGCCATTGGCAAGATTGACAAGGCGCAAATCGGCACCGATCCTTACCCGCAGTTCGAGCTTCCGGCTTCGGTCCACTCCGACGCCACGGACTACAGTAACGCCGTCGCTTATCTAGGCGATGTACGGAACTTCATCAGGGATAACGACGCTGGGGCCATCGATCGGTTAAAGCGATGGGATGCGACGGCACTGCTGTCCCTGCTGGCGAAACCTGAGCCTAAAGAATCCAAAAAGACCGCCAAGTCGATAACCCTCAAAGGATACAGTGACGTAGTCTTCCTGCAGGCGATACAAATCGCGCTAGAAGACGTCATGGAGCATGATGCTAGTGGCGATGATATTGCAACGATTGACGAGGTCACGATCCAGCTCCTGCGCTACACCTCCGATGGAAAAGAACCGCGCCATGAGATTTGCACGCTGCTGCAAGGAATTGTTGGCGAAGTAATCCCGGAGGTCTTGATTCTTGGAGAAAGCGGCCACGATGTGAAGGTGGTGTTGGATGGCCTTGAGGACATTGTCATTCCTACGCCTGCAAAAGGGGCTTCACGTGTTGAGTTCAGCGTTATTGTTGTGGTGAATAGTGAATCGGTAACAAAAAGGTTCGTGTGGCCGCTCCCGGCCACCCACCCCGAACGCCTGCGCTTGGCGCTGGCCGAGCAAACGCTCAATCGGCTGGCCGACCTGAAATCACCGCGGCTTCCGGTGTTCCAAATCGGAGGCTTTGATGAGATGTTCTTCGCGATCGACGAGGACGATGCCAACCGCCTGCTCCTGCTAGGGATCAACGAGTTCAAAGTGAAAAACGTCTTTGATGGTCTATCCGTCGAGCATGTTTCCCAGGACTTGGTCAACAAGTGCACGCAACTGACTGGCCGCTACAAGGAACATCTCGAGAACATTTTTTCGGATGGCTTTTATAGTGCTAATGCACGGATTCATCGCCTAATCGACGGCTACGAAAACATTGTTTCGGACGTTATTGGGCATCACATCCTTGGCGCAGAGCAGGTGCTGCCACGACTTTATCGGTCATTCTTAACCGTGCGCGGAGCGAACGACAGTTTCTCTTACCCGTACCTTGACGCCGCGCTGGTGCTGCCTATTTCTCCATTTGTGCTGGAGCTGTCCGCAGCGCGCGCGGTCTTCCTGCGGGACGGATTTCGCGAGGTCCTGGCCGAGCTGTTCAAAAACGGCCGGCACTCAGCTCAACAAAAATGGCAACGCTTGGTAGGGCTGGCTGAACTGAGGCGGCCTATCGTCGCGTTGGTCGCCGATGCCAATGGCGCATTGTCCACATGGTCGCGTTCTTTCGGGTTGACCCACCTCATCGGTAGCGCCGACGAGCGGCATCTGTCCGTTGCGTCGCAGAGCCTGATGCGCGAGGATAATTTCGATGAGGATGATCTCGGCCAAAAATTAAAGTCAACCGCCACTTCTCGGATTTATGAGCGTTTAATCCGCGATTACCAGAAATTGCATCACCATGCCAACGATCAATTGAGCATTTTATTTACCCATGTGCAGGAAATTGACGTGCTGTTATCTGGGGTTGATCGTTGGCTCACGGACTACCTCACCGAGAACTCGGTCCAAGAGGCGCCGTTTGTTCTGTGCGTCAAGGTCATCACGACGGGCGTGGCTGCCACCACCGCGCTGAATATGTTGGTGGCGTGGAAAAATGTCTGGTCAGAAAGCGAGTTCCGCGATCAGCGCCGTTGTGTCATCCAAATTGGGCACCGCCACGCGACATCGACGCTTGAGTTGAACCGCATGTTGGAAATGGAGGGGCACCTCAGTTTCGACCTCGCATTTTTGTCGCACTTTATGGAAGGCAAGCACGTCGGCGATCAGCTCGAGCCGGCTCCGTCTTTCGACGTGGTACAGAGCTCTGCCTTGCGGCAATTCCCAATTGCTGAGTACCCGCGACCCGCAATGGCGACATTAGCGCAGCAGCAACGTAAAACTTTGATTAGTAATCGCCGTTTCGCTATGGCAAGCAAGCACACCGAGATTTCTGCGCGCCTGAAATTTCCTCAAACGGTGCCTGATCGCGAACACGTGGTCATGACCCAAATCGATTTCGAGCCTTGGAAAAAGACCGTTGCGCTGCTGCACCAGAAATCACTCTGGGTCTCTTGTGTCGACCGCTATGTCGATAGCCATTTGCTCGGCTTCGACGGCGACCGGCGCATCGTTGGATTTTCTTGCGGATTGGGCGACTATGGCGAACTGAATCAAACCGTATCGACCGAACTGAACGATCTGGCGTCACTAACCCGGGCAATCGCTGGGCGCTTGCGCGGGTATTTAAAAGATATCAGCATCGAACAGGCCGAGTTGGCAGCGCGCAATGTCGTTCGCAGCGCCTCGGAAATACCCGGACTGTCACTGGTGCGGGCAGCCGGACACGACGATTACATTCGCGATGTACTCGGCTATTCGCTGATCAACCGGCTGTTTGGACGTGCTCAAAATACCGTCTTACAGGTACTCATCCCCCTAGACAGCTTTCGCCATTGGTTCGCTGATCGCGATGATCCGAATATTCCGGATCTTCTGCTACTGTCGGCCAATCTGGTTGACGGCTTGCTGGACATCAGCGCCACGGTCGTCGAGTGCAAGTTTGCTAGTGAGTCGCAAAGCCACCTGGAGAAGGCGTATGCGCAAGCGAGTGCCGGCCTCCGTCAGCTAACACGCATCTTCGCGCCGCATGGCAGCTCCATCGAAACCACAGTATTCGAGCGGAAATACTGGTGGGCTCAGTTGCACCGCGCCTTGTCTAGCCGTGCTATCGTGGCAATGCCACACGACAAATACCGAGAGCTGTGCGCCGGACTCGAGCGCTTAGGCGAAGGTATGTTCAGCATTTCGTGGCGTGCAGTCGCCTCGACTTTTTGGACCGACAGGCAAGATGTCGATCCATCTCCAGCCTATATGGGTCCGGTCGACATCGGATGCGTGGATCCGCTGCCCAACGGTTTTGGAGTGTACCAACTGCAGTTCGGGGCCGGTGCCGTCATCCGTATCTTGACGCAAGACAACACTGCAGCGTTCGAGATGCCCGGTGCGCCATTGGTGCTGTCCGCGCGAGCAGGTCTGCACAATGACCCTGCCTACGTCGAGCTGCAGACCGGAAGCGCATTGGCCCCGGCTTCGACTCCCGATGCGATGACTGGGCAGAATACAGCGGCTCTGCCCATACCTTTAAAGCCTTTCGTGCTTGTGGCGGCGCCAGCTGCCACACCAGCAGCGCCGGTACCGGCTCACGTCCAACTCGCGCCAAGCGCACCTCTGGCCGCACACGTGCCAGATGAAGCGCTTGTAGTGACTGTTCCAGCCGGCCGACCACAAGCAGTCGCGATGATCGACAGAATTCTGCTCGGTGCCGACAGCCGAGCACAAAGCGTCTATTGGGAATACGGCGATCCAGAGCTGGAAAACCGACACCTGTTGATTTTCGGCGGCTCTGGCTCCGGCAAGACCTATGCGATTCAATGCCTGTTGCTTGAGTTGGCGAAACAGGGGCAGCATGCAGCCATCATCGACTATACGGAAGGGTTCCTTCCGAAGCATCTCGACCCTGTGTTCGTTGAGCGCACTTCGCCCACCACCCACGTGCTGGTACAGCAGCCGTTTCCGATCAACCCGTTCCAGCGCCTCGCGCGGGACGAACCTGGTATTGGGATGCTGCTAGATCAACCGCATAACGTGGCGAGCCGGGTTTCCGACGTGTTTTGTTCTGTCTACGATGTGGGCGACGTGCAGCGTGCGGCGCTCGCCAAACACATTGAACTCGGACTGAGCAACGGTGGTGATTTCGGCCTTGAAGAATTGCTTGCGTCCTTGTCCGACGATAAAGACGCTCCCCCCACGCTCGCGCTTAAAATTGCCGAGTTAGTCAATCAAAAACCATTTGCAAATTCTGGGGAATCCGGATGGAACCAGCTGTTCGAGGGTCCCAAACCAATTCACATCCTGCAGCTCATTAACTTGTCGAAAGATATTCAGCGTCTGATTGCCGAGTTTGCGCTGTGGGACTTTTTTGCGTACGCCACCCGGCATGGCAGCAAAAATAAACCGCTGCCTATTGTGCTGGATGAGGTGCAAAATCTGGATCATCGCACCGATCGCGCGCTGGACAAGCTATTGCGCGAAGGCCGTAAATTCGGTGTCGGCATGGTGCTGGCGACCCAAACGATCAGCAACTTCAACAAAGAGCAGCGTAGCCGGCTGTTCCAGTCCGGCCATAAACTGTTCTTCAAGCCAGCGGAAACTGAGCGCAGAGAGTTCGCGCAGATCCTGGCCGATGTGGCATTCGGGCGTAGCAGGGACGAGTGGGTGGCTGAGCTGAGCAAGCTTGGCAAAGGCGAGTGCTGGTCGATCGGACCCCGCCGGATTGCCCCCGGCGGAACAATTCGCCGTGATCCAGTGAAATTGAAAATCAGTTCCTTAGAGTCGAGGTAGGGTGCAGTGAATGAACAAATCATCAAAGGGCTGGTGCCCAGCTTTCATCTGTCATTTCGTCCCGAACGGTGCCATTTGGCGTCGCTGCTTAGGGTGGCCTCGCAAGGCTTTGCCGGAACTGTGAAAGCGATTTCGGAGCACACGGGTATCCCGACAGGTAAGAGTTCAGGAAAGGTCGTTCCTCATCTGAAATATGCTCAGGCTATGGGCTTGCTAAACGACACAGGCCCAAAGGCCGGCGTGTATGAACTGCAGCCGACTCTCCTGGGCCAAGCCGTGTTAGCCGAGGATTCCTTACTGAACGAGACGCTCACGCAACTTGTATTGCATCTAATGCTGGCGCGGCCAAGCGGCGCGAGCGTGTGGCACAGCTTATTTGGGCGCTCTCGAATTTCCCTCGGTAGACAGTTTTCGCCGGAAGCGGCGACGGCGTTTCTAAACCTCAAGTTTGGCAACAATTCATCTATTCCGGGACCGCTTTTCTCGACCTACGGGGAGAATGCGAGCCTGGCGCGGACTGAGATGCTGACGGTTGAGAAGAGCTTGTTGACAAGGGGAAGCTTGCCTCCCTTGACGGAGCATTTTTGGGGCTATGCCTATTGCTGGCTTCACTCTTGGGAACAGGAGGCTCCGAACGACCAGCAGCTGCCTTCATCGCAGCTCGAAACGCTAACTGCCTTTGAGGAACTAACTGGCTGGACGCGCCAACAGTTGGAAGAATTCCTGTCTTGGGCGGTCGACCAGCAGATCCTAAAGATCGATCGCCAAACCGGCGTCCCATTGCTAATGAAAACTGCTTCAAGCGCAGAGGTTGCCTCAAAAATCTACTGCGACATGCTGTAGGTTCTTGTCCACTATTTTTTTGGTAAAGCTATGAAAATCAGCGACGTCGTTCGATTTCGATCGGACCTTTTCTTCGAAGGTGCAGTACAGCTGCTGTGGGCTGATCAAAATGTGAACAGGGCGAACGAAGCGGCGCGCACCTTTGTGTTTCACGGTCCCCGG